>NZ_PTRG01000020.1:0-34660 GCF_002965765.1 Escherichia sp. MOD1-EC6819
TGCCGTCGAAAGACAGAACGGCTTCATTTACATAATATTCCGTCATAATGGAAAGAGTCCCTTTGAATAAAATATTTAATAATGGTTGTGATTTATTTTTCAGTCATGAAGGTGATATCTATCGCCGTCTGAAGAGTAGTTTTCTCTAATGTGCCAGGCGGCGATATATCTGCCTTTCTGTCATTCATGTTTAAATCAAGCTGCCCTGATTGTGTATTTATTTTTCCGTTCTCTGTTGCAGTAATATTAAAGTTCTTACAGGTTATATTAAATATTCCGTCACTGGTCATTTGTAGGATAGTTTCTCCGCAGCTAAGAATAATGGAATCTCCCGCTGCAAAGCGTAAATTCTGTACGGTCTGAATTGTTTTATCTCCTCCGGCAAGGGAAGTATCATCCGTCTGAACTGTAAGAGAACGTTTCTCACCAATAATCGCTGTTTCTGTTTTATCAATAACTTTAAGTCGATTATTCCCCACCCAGTGGCTTTCATTATTATTTACTTCAATGCGCTGATCTTTCTCGGCATGCAACCAGACCTCTTCCCCACCAGGTTTATCCTCAAAACGCAGGGCGTTGGCATTCGTCGGCCCCCCACCAATTGTGTGGCTGTAAAACCCACTTTGCGTCGCTGCACCAGGCAATCCCCACGGCGGCATCGTGTCCTGGTTGTATGTCCGCCCCACGATGATGGGTAAATCCGGGTCACCATTTTTGAAATCCACCAGCACTTCCTGGCCAATACGCGGGATCTGGATCATGCCGAATCCTTTTCCCGCCCACGGATAGCTAACACGGACCCAGCAGGAGCTGTTTTCGTCATTGTTACCATAACGATCCCAGCCAAACTGCACCTTCACCCGGCCATATTTATCCGTCCAGATCTCCTGCCCCGCCGGACCGGTGACGATGGCGCTCTGCGGGCCTTTGGTATGGGGTTTGCTCAGGGTTCGCTGTGGGCGGTAGACTTCACTGGTAGGGTGCAGTTCGAACGTGGTGACATAGGTAAAATGCTGGTCCTGGCCGCTGTACTGCGCATTGTCCCGTAAAAACAGTGTGGTCTGCACCAGCAGATATTCCTGGTTGACCTCCGCCGTCGGATGATTCATCAACGTAAAGGTGTAACCAGTCATGAGGGTGCGGATATTCCCCGCCCCTCCAACCCGGCTGCCAGGGCTGCGCTGCGCTTCCATACGAATGCGCGTCAGCATCTCGCCTTCCCCCATAGTGAAGTAATCACCAGGCCATTCGTAATGCTCATATTCAGCATGACCGGTATCACGCGGATTAGCCACGGTACTTTTCAGCAGTGAACGCGGCTTCATAAAATCAAAATCGTCCAGCACCCACTTTCCAGTACGCAGCCTCTCACTGGCCGTAATGGTGTGGATAAATTCCTTATCGAGCTTCAGTCCTTCCTGGTGCCACTCTACCAGCGGCGAGTCCGGGCACGTTTTATGACCATTGATGGCATCAGCCAGTACCAGCGTGTGGCTGTTCTCGCTGTGCTCAAACCACCAGTAGATACCCCATTCCTGCATCAGGCGCTGGATGAAATCAAAATCGGTTTCACCATACTGCACCTGCCAGGCGCGGGGGGGATAATTTTCCACCAGCCGTTTTTCCACCGGAAAAGAATATTCAGCCAGGACTTCATCGAGAATCTCCACCACGGTTTTGTTCTGGAAGGCTTTGTAGTCGCTGGTGTGGGTCAGCAGCTTCAACCACGGTTCAATGCGCAATTCATACGTGACTGAGCGCCCCTCGTGACCGACTACCCTCGCAGCCGTCACCAGCCCGCTGATATGCCGTTTGCCACCACCGTCCAGTTCGATATTGACACACATGTCTTTGCCCACCATCGGTTTGAGCGGCAGATTGGCAGCAGGGGAGACATATCCGAGGTTCAGGGTGTCAGGCGTTTTAAGCTGTACTGTATAGGAAAACAGATTCCCAAGCCCTTCCGAACCATTCATACCTGCAAACAGCAGAATCTGCGCCGGCACCGCACTACCACTTACTGTGACGTTATGCGCCCCCGAACCAGCGGCAGCAAGCGATGCCGCCGCATCCTGAGCTGCACCAGCCATATCCGAGATCCCTGACGCGGCGGCGGCGGCCTGCGCAGCAGCTACTGCAGCTTTAACCAGTCCTGACGGTTCTGGAAGCGCACCAAATAGATCTGCAACTGCCTGTTCTGCCATCTGTTCGGCTGCATCAGCTACATCGGTTGCGGCTGAACTTGCGCTTATAGCACTACTTTCTCCGGCTATCGGTGGCGTGGAGATAGCTGGCCCACCGTTACTGCCAGATTTATTACCCGCAGATACAAAACTCATGATATTTATTCCTTTAATATCGGATTAGAATTTAGCGCCCGGCGACCAGAAAAAATAAGAAATAACCCGCCACTGTCCATCTTTATAATGAAAAAAACATGTAAGATTTAAATCCTGCCGCAAATGCCAAAACATTTCTTTGATGGAGATATTTTTGAATTCAGGATTTGTTGAGCGATAGGTATTTTCAATTTCGATATAATACTCGCCGACAAGTTTATAACGAGGCTTTATAAATTCATGCTCTGGCTTACCATAGTTATTTAATAAAACATTCTCTTCAACTCCATTATACACACCACTCGCATTCAGATAAGCATGTTCAGGGATATCAGACATGCTATTTTTCGCCCCACCCACTATCAAAAAAATAATCACAGCGTATATTAGCTTCATTTTTTTACGCTTTTCACAAAAAATTCAGAACCCGGAACCATTCTATTTAACCGCTCAATGACATTTTCCATATAACGAGAGCGCAGTTCCATACCAATATTCATTAACGCACTGGCGTCGCCGGAGAATGGTGTAGTTGCTTTATCTGCATCGTCACTATAGTATTCATCAGTAAGATATCCAATAATATGCCCAAGCTCGTGAGACAGCCCTATTTGCTCATGGCAAACTTTTGATGAGCCAAGACATTTAGCTGCTGCAACTATATCTTTAGAGTCAAATTCAACGTATCGACTATTCCAGACAATGTTACTCTGACGAAAGCTATTTGGATCATCATTATCAATTTTAAACACTACTACATCCCAATACCCATGACGATCAGTCTGAATTATTTCTATTGTGAAGGGTAAGTCCTTACCATTAAACTTACTAACAAACTCAGACTTCCCAGAAACGGATAAAAAAACCTTATTATTCCATGTTTGATTAATGACAAAAATAACCTTCCCATGAAAGGCATTTTTCTCCATATCTGTCCAATCAGTTTTTGCATCCCATCTTTTTATCCAATTATATTTCCATCTCAGCAATAATGAGATTGCACCATTTTCACGGTCAATTCTTAAATCGCCCCAGGCATCATTGTCCCTGATATATCGTTTATCCAGCATTAAGTCGTCATAAGCATCATATGCCTGCTGAATAGCCTCATCATGAGAGTTACCCATGTTCACCTCCGTATATTGCTATATATCCAATAAACCTGAAGATGCTTGCTTATCCACCAACGCAGACGGGACCAGGGATAGCCTGAAGATAGCAATCAACTTGAATTTCATGGGTATATTTGTTTCCCATCTACACGTTTATCGTCATATTTTTGTATAGCTATTCTCAGCATTCGTGGCACATGATTTTTTCTCCAGCCGCAGCGCATCCACATACCGCCCCTCGCTGTTCTGCTGCCAGAACCACCCCTGCCCTTGTTGTGCCTGTGTCAGCATTTTGTCCGGCCAGCCCGGCCACGGCAGGTGCCGCACGCCGGGCAGTTCCACTACCGGTGCGTCCGGCAGGTCGGTGAGTTCCCGGCTGCGCTGCGGTACACGCCGCAAACCACGCAACCACTGCGCCCAGCGCGGCCCCGGTCGCCACATCGCCCACAGCTGGTCTGCCTGCTCCGCCAGCCGCCCACAGCGTTCTGTCTGTGGTGAGACATGTACTGCCGCCAGTCTTGCCAGCCAGTACAGCCAGCCTTGCGTTTCATCCAGACTCTCTTCCAGCCATTCCCGTCCGGCACGCTGGTAAATCACCAGCGGCCACGGCCTGCCCGTGCTGTCTCGCGAGGCGGTCAGTACCCCTGTCATCCATTCATCACGCCCGCCAATGGGTAAAAACCCCGGCGACAGGACGAAGCTCCACGGCAGCGGATGGTGCTCCGGCAGCACCGACTTTTCACGCGGTGATAAGTGCATCCAACCGTCATTCTCTCCCGTCGTCACGGCATCCGTTCCTTCCGGCAGTACAATATGCCGCCCCTGCCCAAGCCACGTCTGCTGGTTCAGCCACGCCTGCCACACCTGTCCTTCGTTCGCGCTCACCCGCCAGCGCACATAATCACGCTGGTCCGGCAACCTACCGAACATCGACGGGGTCGATACTGCCGTAGCACGGCGCATTAGAGCGCCCTCTCCGGGCAGGCGAAACGTTGCAGTAGTCCCCGGTTCACCGGGTCAAAGTCTCTCCCGGCGGTGATTTCCAGCACTACCCGTCGCCCATCAAAACTGTACTCCACCTGCTGCGTTCCCCGTACCGCTGTATCCTGCGCGTTACCCGCGTCCAGCAGGTGAAACAGCGCCCACGGCCCGTTCGTCAGCAGCGTCGAGGTGTCCTGGCGGATGCGCGGGCTGGCGGTGATTTCCGCCATTGAGCCGTTGCGCGGCCCCGGCCAGTTCACTTTTAGCGGCCTGACCGGGCCGTGAGCGTAACGCAGCACCTGCCCATCAATGTCAATCACCAGCTCGGTGATGGCCGGATCCATATCCACGACGCGGACCTGCATCGCCCAGGAAAACTTTTTCCCGCCTTCCCCGTTAAAAAAGACGCGGCGGATTTGTTCTGCCTCCTGAAACGGCACCAGATCTGGCCCGTGCAGCGTCATGTTGCCTTCGGTCGGTTTGTAACGCCACGGATTGCTGGCAATGTCCGCCAGCGGGGCCAGTTGTTTCGTCCAGAAGGCATCCAGCACCCCGCCGCTGGCAAAGATACGGTTAAAATCGTCCGCGCTGACCTCCTGCGGGCTGTCGGTAAAGGGATAGCGCCCGTCAATGGCGTCACGGCACTCATCACCGATCACCGCCTCCATTTGCGCATTCAGCACTTCACCCGTTCCGGCATTGATTTTGCGTGTCCCCTGCAGTGTTAAATCCAGCAGAATATTTTTCAGCGGCGCGGGTAGTTTTGCTGCCTCCAGTTGAAGTTTATCCGCCGCCGAAATGCGGCCCGGTAATGTGCTGGCCGCCAGTGCACTGTCTGCAATGGTGAGCTGGGTGTAATATTCATTGAGCATCGTCAGCAGCGAATTAAGCTGTGGTGCACCGCCCCCTTGTCCGCTGTCCATACGCCCGGAAACAACTTCCCGCAATGCGGCAAAACGATCATCCACCAGCGTTTTCTCCAGACGTTCTTCTGGATGGATGTCCTGGAACAGCTTCGCCGTCTGTACCGCTTTTCCCGCATTACCGGAAAGCCGATCCTGCGCTCGCTGGGCCATCTGCTTTTGTCTGGCCTGTGCATCCAGCGGCGGTACCAGGGTGGTCTGCTCCACCACGGCTTTACTCAGCCGCATCAACGGTGAATCTGGCGAGGCCAGGGTACGGAGCACCTGAAGATCATAGGCCAGCCCCGGACCACCGTCCTCCCCGGCGCTGTTGATGCTGTGAATACTGACCAGAAAATCCTGCCACCGGCGGGCATATTCAGTCAGGTACAGGCGACGGACTTCACGGGTAACCGGGAGTTCCTGTCCCGGTAACTGACTCATTACACTCTCAGTCGTTTTTTTTTGCGCATTTTCCCGCCCCATCACCCAGGCATCATTCGCTGACGCTGCGGCAACAAATTCAGGCAGTCGTTTGTCGAATAACTCCCGGTAGCCTTCGCGGGTGAAGATGCCCGGTACGCCCCGATCCAGCGGCGCGCCATCCGTGCGAACAAAGACGGTTCCAGCATCTGCCCCTACAGCGCGCACCAGCGAAAACTCCTGCGGTGCTTCACTCTCCATAGAAGCCAGTGCACGGGCATAGATACGCTCAGTGCTGGTGTGTCCATCGAGGAAAGTTCGCGCCTGGCGGATCAACCCCTCATCTTTTTCGTAGGGCGAATGCACTACGCGGCTACCGTCAAACAGAGCGTCGATATGTTCCAGCACGGCTGCACGACCACCAAACTCCGCCACGCTGTCGCGGTTGTCCAGGTCATTCAGTACCCATGAGTGAATTTCCGCCGCGTTGTATTTGTCCTCGTGGTCTTTATCGAGGTTCAGCAGCAGATAAACATGCAGGGTGTCATAGGCGGCTTTGCTGTTCTGACGTGCTATCGCATCCGAAAGCACATATTCCATGCGTTTCACCAGCGGCGGCAACAGCAGCTGGTCCAGCAGGCGGTCGTACAGAGAGGCCACACTCTCCATCACCGGCGGAACGCTGTACAGCCCGTAACGCCAGGCCAGCGGCGGTGAGTCCGGATCCAGCCCCGGCCAGGCAGAGAGCGCCCGCGCCTGGTTCAGTAATGCGGGAACCGGGTGCATCGCAGGTTTTCCGGTATAGGCTTTGACATCAGTATCCAGTTTAGCCGTCCGGGTGGCGATTTCATTCAGATACCCGTTGTTACCCTGCTGGCTGCCCTGCATTCCCTGCCATAACCAGAAAGCCAGCGCCAGTACCAGCAGATGCCCGCCGGTACGCAGTAGCCGGTAACGCCATGCCCACTGGAGATTCGGCTCCACCAGGTGCGCTTCGCGGAAGATTAACTGTTTCAGTAGATCGTGGAGAAAATAGCTGCGGTTGCCGTCCGGCAGGGTATGAGACGGTGAATCCGCCTTCCCTTTTATTGCCCGGACAAAACGCGGCCAGATGCCCGTATGGTCTGCCACGGCGTCCGCCTGCGCCTGTGCCGCGCTGGTGAAAAATACGCCGCGCAAGGTGTTGTTAAGCTGGGTGGCATCGAATTTTGAATCGAGGAAGATCTGTTCAATGGCTTCCAGCAATGGCGCGCCCAGCGCGGCAAATTCACGCGGGAAGCGATACAGCCGCTGGCGGCTTTTAAGGTCGTACTCTTCCTGCAACCGGGTATCCAGCCCCTGATCCAGCCGCAGCGTCAGATTTGCCAGTTCCTGCCCACAGAGCGCATGTCGCGACTGCAGATCTGCGGAATTACGTTTCCGGCTGTAAGGCAAAGTGAAGCCCCATACCTGGGTACGAAGGTGACTGGTAAGACCACGAAAATACTCCGTAAAGCCCGGCAACAGATCCATTTTTGTGACAATAAGATACACAGGAAAACGGATCCCTAGCGTCTCTCTCAGTTCTGCCAGCCGTGCACGCAGGGCTGCACAAGTAGCCAGGCGTTCTGCCGATGACTGCGCGGTTAGATCTGCCACGTTCAGCGTCAGAAGCACGCCGTTCAACGGCGCGTTGGGGCGGTGTTTTCGCAGCAACCCCAAAAATCCTTGCCACTCTCCGGCGTTACGCTGTGTCGCGTTCGTTTCGCCGCCATCATCGTGGCGGGCATAGCGCCCAGCGGTATCGATAAGTACCGCTTCGTTGGTAAACCACCAGTCGCAATGCAGCGTGCCGCCACCAGGTACATTCAGGATATGTACGGTCTGTTCCATCTGTTCTGCTAGTGGGAACTGCAATCCAGTGTTGAGCAACGCGGTAGTTTTACCATCGCCCGGACTGCCGATGACCATAAACCACGGTAACTCGTACAGAAAACGCTTTCCTTCCAGTGCCTTACGCCAGAATGGCTGATCTACTCGTAGTTGTTTTAGTTGCCGGATGGCGCGGGTGACAATATTGCTGACGGTGCGCAAATCAGCTTTAATTTCCCCGGCCACCGGCACGTCTTCCCCGCGTGGATGCAGGAAACGGCGCAGCAATTGTTCATCCAGGCGCAGCGCCCGCCACAGGCGGTACAGGCCGTATAGTGCATAAGTCAGCAGGATCAGGCCGATAAGCGTCAGACGCAGCCACAGTGGCGCAAACGGGCGAACGTCGCCAAAGGCCAGCAACGGTGACACAAAACCGATGATCAGGCACAGAACCGTAACGCCAATAATGCTCATTGACCAGTTCACCAGCCACAGGATGAGCAGCATCAGTAATAGAACGATGGTCACCCCCCTACTGCTCACGGACACCAGCGGATGCAGGGTGTCAAACGCCACCAGCGGTCCGATAAACCAGACCAGCAGCGCAAGCATCACCACGCCGACAATCGCCAATGCGCGGCGGGAAAACAGCAGACTGAGAAATTTTTGCATTATTGTTCAGAGCTCCATGCGATAATCAGTAATAGCAAAATACCCAGGACTGAAACCCCCTTTCCTGTACGTGATACTGAAAGAAAATAAAGAACAATCTGAATAGCCGCTGAAATAAAATAAATTAATCTTCTGATTACCTCTCTATTTCCATTTCTCTGAGGCAATGCTGTTATTGAAGGCTCCATATCCTGCATCCACTGATACTCATTCCCGGAAAAAAGCATGATAGTGACCAACCCCATAATGAATAATAACCATCCTGTTATCTTAATTATTTTTCTCATGAGGACTCCCAGACAGTCATTAATAAACCAGAGAAATGCAACCAGTTGTTGATAATAAAATCGCCATAGCTGGTATCTTGCTTTATTTTTTCCAGACTAAGAGAAATACCTCGATTATAACGAGCTTCAATAATTCTTATTTGTTCTTCTGTCAGGTGAGGTAAGGATACCTGAAAGCCATCTTTTTCAGCCAATTGATAGCGATGCCTTGCAGCTAATTTTATATTAAAGACATCATGTTGGAGGTAATTTTCCAACTCACGCAACTGAGAATTATCCATTTTAGTCTCATCAAGCCCGAGTGTTTTGGCTGCAGTTCGCAATTGCATACTCACCGCACCAAAAGATGTTTTTTCTGGTTTCGAAGCTATTGTGATATGTTCATCAACCCACTCAGGCCCACTCCAACTCATAGCACGAAATTCAAATGCCAACGTGTCTACAATCTGAGGATCTCCCACTACTTCAATCCAACAAACTCCAGCAAGCAAGGGAGCAGGTAAATGCCAGGCATTTGCAGCTGCATTGATCAAAAGGCTGTTATGCTTCACCCAACCATCTTTAAAATAACGCCCAAATGCTACTCCTCCCCCCCATTTTTTAGGCGCCAGTTTCCAGAATATAAATTCTGTTACTCCCCACACTGGCGAATGGTTAGACGCATTACACTCCAGCTTTTCCATTATTAATTTACTCCACCACCAGAATTTCTACCCGGCGATTCTGCGCTCGTCCGGTTTTAGTGCGGTTATCAGCCACCGGCACGGTATCCCCCTTCCCGACAACCCGGATTCGACTGGTAGAAACACCACCGGACTTCAACAGCGTAGCCACTTCCGTCGCCCTTTTTTCCGATAACTCCTGGTTAGATGGGAATTCCGCAGAATGGATCGGCTGGCTGTCAGTGTGACCAGTCACCGTCACTGCGCCCCCCACTCGCGCAATCTCGCGCGCGGCCTTATCAATCACCGGGCGGAGCGCGTCATTCACGGTTTTCTGCCCCGGCACAAACATCGTGTCGCCCCGGAAGACCACCCGACTGTGATGCTCATCTTCCTCCACCGTCAGCAGACCACGGGTGATCTCGTTCGCCAGCAAGATTTTCAGTCGCAGTTTATGCACGGGAACAGGTGGTGGCGGCAGATTTTTACCAATGGCATCGATACGCTGCTGTACGGCTTCTGTGGCGAGACTCATCCGGTAGTTGTAAAAACCAAATAAGGTCAACATCACCAGCAGGGCTATTCCGCCACTCAGCCAGACAGGCACTCGCTGCATCCGCCGAATCCGACCGCCGACGGCACCGGTGAAACCAGGCGAAAGTGTTGGTGTTACCGGATCGCGGCGCTGGATCAGTTGAGTCAGCAGTTGCTGGCGGATATCGTCCAGTTGTTTACGCCCGTCGGGGCGCACGCTGTAACGCCCCTCAAAACCCAGCCCCAGTATGTGGTAAATGATTTCCAGCACATCGCTGTGCTCCTGGAAGCTGGAGGCCAGACGACCAATTATCTGAAACAGCTTGATGCCACCTTCACTTTCGCCATGAAAGGTGATCAGCAGGCTTTTTCCAGCCCAGACCCCACGTCGCCCCCAGCTTGTATTGTTGGCGGCTTCATCCAGCGCCGTACACAAGCAATAGCGAACCGCCAGCACATGCTCGCGGCGCAGGTTTGCCTGGTCGCACAGCGTCTGATATCGGCGAACCTCCCGCTCTAGCAGGGCGCGGTAATGTTCGATAAAACCAGGGGCGAGTTCGCGGGGCATCTGCGCCAGTGCACATAACAGAGGACTTGCCGCCGCCAGCAGGGGATTAGCGGCGGCAGTGATTTCAGCCAGCCGGAGTTTCATATCCGGGCCGTCCTCAACGACCACCTTGCTCTCCTCCTTGCGAAGAGTGTCCTTTATGGCCGCGCCGTAACCGTCATTGTCGGGTGCCTTTCCCCCCCCGGTTGATGGCTGAAATGGCAGGGTATTCGCCGCCTGCGGCGTCAGGATATCGTCGGTCATTTATCACGCACTCCCCACAGAGCCATCTCCAGCCCCGGAAACTCTCCGGCAGTGTGCATGGCCATGCCTCCATAGCGGGCAATATGTTCCCAAAGCACGCCATCGCGGCGAATGTCGTAATAGATGTACCCGGACTGGAACGGAATCTGACGCGGGGGGACCGGCAGCACCTGCAAAGTCAGCCCCGGCAGGTGCGAGCGGATCAGTTCCGGCAGGCGTTCGGACGGCCCGATTTTGGTCTGGGCGGAAAAATATTGCAGCAGGGCGTCGGCAGACATCTGCGCCTTCACCGTCAGCACAAGCGCGCTGAAACCCGATAGTTCGGAAGGTTCAACCACCGCATTGAGGATGCCATAAGCCCCCTCTTCCAGCGGAATCCGCTGCGCCCCCCGGATCAGCACGGCATTCAGCAGGTACTGTACCTCGTCCACCACCGATTTCAGCCCTGCATAAGGCGTCAGGTGTTTATATTCTTTATATTCTTCCGGGCGGCGAGTTTGTGGTCGCACATAGGTCGAGAGTTCACCGGCCAGTTCGGACAGGTTACGATAGAGCACTTCCGGCGACAGCGGCGTTTTCGCCAGATGGATCAGTAATGGGCCAAAACGATTGAGAATTTGTAACAGCAGGTAATCCGACACTTCCGCTGCCTCATGGCCGTGTTTATCACTGCCCGTCAACCGTTCCGCCAGTGAATCTGCGCGCATTTTTATCAGATCGTTGATCCACGACAGCCAGGTGCATATCAGTGAACTTGCCTGGTAGTTCACCACTGGCGGGATCAAATCTTTGTCAAGCTCGATCCGGCCATCGGGATGCAGAGCCGTAATGCGCGTCAGCGGCAGGCCGATCCACGCATCCGTCACTGCTTTTTCCGGCAACAGGCGCAGGCGCAGGTGGCTGAGCTGCAACAATTGTGCGCCACGCCCCAGCGAGTTGGCATCGCGAATTTCATTTTCATGCACCGAAAAGCGCGCCAGCGATTCCGGGTTATTGTCGAAGCTGGTTTCCTCGCTGTTCGGCGTGCGTACCGGCACCGCCAGGCAAATCTGCTGGTTAAGATGCTCCGGCAGAATGGTCAACGGCGGCGGCAGCGGCGTATGGCCCGGCGCATTAAACGGCGTACCGTCCGCAAACACCCCGGCAGCCTCTTTCAGTACCAGTTTGCCGATGTTCAGCGCCTCACTGTCAATGCTGTATTCACTGAAGCCCCAGAAAAAGGGGGAAAGCGGCAGACTGCGGTAGTGAATAACGTGTTCCAGATAGCGTTCCTGCTGCTGAAACATCTGTGGCAGCAAAAATTGTCCTTCACTCCAGACCACCCGGTTATTCCAACTCATAATTTACTCATCCCGTTCTTTAATCACGATGGCGCTTTGCTCTATGTCAGCATCCAGTTCGACTTTTTTCTTCGGCATAAAGCGGCTGTACCAACTTTTTTCCGGTGGATCAGGAATTTTATATGTGGCTCGCCAGACCGATTTTCCCAGATTGCGGTATCCGGCGAGGATCCCCAGCGTGGTGGTTTCCTTATTGAGAGAGCGGCGCAGTTTTTTCTCCTCGCCCGGGCGCAAGATAAAGCTGTCGCGGTGCAGTAAATCATCGGCAAGAACAGTCTTGTCATTGTCCTGAAGTGACCACCAGTCCGCCGCCGTGAAGGCTGCATCATTTTTCAGTTCATAAACGCGTATCTCTATGGGCGCGGCTTTTTTCTGATTGTCAGGATTCACCTTATCGGAAGCCTTAATCACCAGATCGAGTCTTTGTGACATCAGGTCCGGCACGTCGTCGCTGTCAATGCTGCACCCGGAAAGCAGGCAGACAAAAGACAAAGCTACCGCACATAACCACCCACCGGGGTTACGCCTTTTATTCACTGTAATTTCCTTTAAAATCAAATAATAAAAACCGGCCAGGCTATTTACCGGGCCGGAAAAGTACCGCTTAAATTTCTTTATTGGCCTTGAAGTCGTAGCCTGCGGTGATGGTGCCGCCGCTACCACCTTGCTGGTTCTGCACCACGTATTCCTGCTTCACGGTGCTGAAAGAGAGTTCGACTCTCTCGCGGGAAGCTATCTCGCCCTCCTTGCTACCACTGGGGGAAACCACAGCCACAATCAGGTCAGTAAAGGTGTACTTGAGGTATTCCAGTGGATTGCCGCCTGCTTTACGCATGACAAGGATGGACTTCGGAATATGCTTACCGGAGGCGCAGTATTTGAACAGATTCGGGCTGGCGCGATCGATGTAATGTTCAAACTCCAGGTTAGTCACGGAGACTTTACCGGATCCCAGACCGCTGCCTGCGTGCATGGTGGACTCCTGATGGATATTCCAGCGCCAGCTCAGTACCTCAATTTCATTTTTATGTTTGTCATCCATTGACTCGCCATCAATGCCGTCAATTTTCAGAAAAATGTCATAAGCCATTTTCATTTCCTTATTAAGAATTACTTAAAAATAATCTCTGATTTATCTGTACATCTGGATACAGGTAAATCATTGCCGTACAGAACCCCCTCTCCTTAATTTCAGAAGAACAGAAGGCTGTATAATTTCCGGTAATGAGATACCGGCATGTAATTAATTCATAAACTGAATGGATTATATTTATTTACATATCACAGATACCGGTGACTCTCCTTGTTCCCGCTGACCCGGCAGAGAAGATGCCTGACACCGTGTCGCCGATGCAGGTACTGGTTGTGATAACCAAACCTGTCCGTGGTTATAAATACAGGAAACCCAGTAACGTTCACTATCCTGATTACTGTTCATTGTGGTATCCCATATTTGCCTGGTTTCACCCTTTATTTTCTCTGTCTCTGGTTTTAGATCTATCCGGTTTTCAGGTTTTCCCTGCGACATCCCTACGCCGTCCAGCCACAGACGGGGTTCATAACGGGAAGATTCCTGCCACGATGTAGGTACATCCGACTCCAGTACTGTCGTTGAGGATTTTATATTGATAAACACGGGACAACTGACTTCCCACGCTGCAACATATTGTGGATAAAACAATATATAACCCAATAACAGAGAAAAAATAAAACGCGTCTCCATAGCACCTATTCTCTACTCAATAACATAAAAAGCTTCCGCATTATTACTGGCATCAGGATAGGATCCATCACTGCGCATTCCGCCTTTTCTGGAGATTTTGCGCGCCGATACATTCGAGGCTTTACCTGTCCACTGGTCCATAACATAAATATACGAATCATCTTGTTCGAGATAGAAAGCAGCATGTTTATGAGCATCTTCCCTCGGTGGATATTTCCCATTCACAAAAGTCGCGATTGCTGTTCCTCTGCGGATCGATTTATCTCCGAAAACTTTCCGCCCCTGCTTCCACGTTCCGGTATGCCCTACATGTGCATATACCTGAACTAAGAACACACATTCCTTTCTGTCTCCTGCTCCCGCCATTCCCACCATTTCAGTGCCCTGCAATGAATCTACCAGGCCATAAACATATGCCATATCTCCCCCTGAGTATTATCTGACATCATTCATTAAAATATTCATAAAAATCAGGCAGTACCCTGTTTTACTGACGGCAGTTTTGTGACCAGACGCAGCGACCCCGTTAATCCTTCAAGCTGGAAATGCGGGCGCAGGAAGAATTTGGCATCGTAATAACCCGGATTACCTTCCACTTCTTCCACCACCACTTCAGCAGCCGCCAGCGGCCGACGAGCTTTAGTTTCCTGTGAGGAGTTCACCGGATCGGCATCAACGTAGTTCATGATCCATTCATTGAGCCAGCGCTGCATATCTTCACGTTCTTTGAACGAGCCGATCTTGTCGCGCACGATGCACTTGAGGAAGTGCGCAAACCTTGAACAAGCGAACAGATATGGCAACCGGGCTGAGAGATTGGCGTTGGCCGTGGCGTCCGGGTCGTAATATTCCTGAGGTTTTTGCAGCGACTGTGCGCCAATAAAGGCGGCGTAATCAGAGTTTTTGCGATGGATAAGCGGGATAAAGCCATTTTTTGCCAGTTCCGCTTCACGGCGGTCAGAGATGGCGATTTCCGTCGGGCATTTCATGTCCACGCCGCCGTCATCGGTCGGGAAGGTATGACAGGGCAGATTTTCTACCGCCCCACCAGATTCCACACCACGGATCAACGTACACCAACCGTAATGTTTGAAAGAACGGTTGATATTTACCCCCATTGCATAGGCGGCATTACTCCAGACATATTTGCTGTGATCTGCGCCATCCGCATCTTCTTCAAAATCAAACTCATCGACAGGGTTTGTTTTCGCGCCATAAGGCAAACGGGAGAGAAAACGCGGCATCGTCAGGCCAATGTAACGAGAATCCTCGCTTTTACGCAGTGAGTTCCACGGTGCATATTCGAGGTTCTGGGTCACAATTTTGGTCAGGTCACGCGGGTTGGCCAGTTCCTGCCAGGAATCCATCTGCAACACTGATGGAGAGGCCCCGGCAATAAACGGCGCATGGGCGGAGGCTGCCACTTTGGCAATGGAGCCGAGCAGATCCACATCCGGCGGGGTGTGATCAAAATAATAATCCGCAATGATACAACCGTAAGGTTCTCCGCCTAACTGCCCATATTCGGCTTCATACAGCTTTTTGAACATGGGGCTTTGATCCCACGCGATCCCTTTGTAACGTTTCATATTTTTCCGCAATTCATCCTTCGAAAGGTTCATAAAGCGGATTTTTAATTTTTCATCGGTTTCAGTGTTGTAAACCAAATGTTCCATCCCACGCCAGGAGGACTCCAGTTTCTGAAAATCTGGATGACTCAGGATTAGCTTGATCTGTTCCGTTAATTTGAAATCGATCTGCTCAATAATCGCAGCAATACTTTTATAAGCATCGTCACTAACGATGACCGTATTTGTCAGAGCCTGTTGAGCCAGCGTCTGAACTGCCGCCTCAACCGCCTTTGCAGCCTGAGGTGTCTTGGGACGGAAGGCTTTATCCAAGAGCGAATCAAACTCCGTTTCCTGATAGGCAGTGGTTTGCGCAGTAGAGAGGTCGCCAGTCGCCAGAAGAGTATCGTTTACCATGAAAGTTCCTTAATAAAATCGCAGTTAGTCTGCTGTTCCCGTTTCACCTGATAAGACACTTTCCTGTTGAGCGACAGGTTTTGGCGCGCTGGCCAGAGCTTTCAGTAACGTTGGGTCTTGTAATAGTTTGTTGATCAGATTTTCTGCTCCCGCTTTACCATCCATATAGGTTTGCAGGTTGGCAAGCTGAGTACGTGCTTCCAGCAACTGGTTCAGGGCATCCACCTTACGGGCAATCTGCGCAGGCGAAAAATCGTCCATATTCTCTAACGTGATATCGACCATTAACTGCCCTTCGCCCGTCAGCGTATTGGGGACAGCAAATGCCACGCGCGGCGCAATGGCTTTCATCCGCTCGTTGAAGTTATCGATATCAATATCAAGGAATTTACGATCGGTGACCGGTGGCAGCTCTTCGCGTGGTTTACCGGCCAGATCGGCCAGCACCGCCATGACAAACGGCAGTTCGATTTTTTTCTCGGAGCCGTAAATCTCTACGTCATACTCAATCTGCACGCGGGGCGCGCGGTTGCGGGCAATAAACTTCTGCGCGCTGTTGTTGATAGCCATAATCCTTCATTTCCTTATCAGTCAGCCGACGACACCAGGGGAGTGGTCCGACGGTACAGTTTAAAAATCATACGCAGAGAGTATTTTTATAATCTCTTTGTTTTCTTTTTGTTTTTTCCGCAACACAGGGAGTGATTTCTTCGCCGGAGGACACCAGGTATCAACCCCTTTTTCGATGCCTCTTTTATCCTTCTCTGGTAAAGAGCTGTCCCATTCACCAGCAAGATGCTGGCACATTTCCGCATTACTCAGAAAATGCTGCACATCCTGTGGTAAAGGCGGTTCCCCCTGAACACAGAAAGCGAACATCATTAACAGGAATGTCAGCAACATCGGATAACGAAATGCCATACTTAATGTCCATCAATTGACCAGCGCATGAGATATGCTCTGGCGGGAGGGCGATATGTTGCAGAAATACAGCCCCTTGCACGCGCATTAGCAGGCGTGCGCAAAAATTTATCTACCGATGCACAAAAAGCCCCCTGCAAATCATTGGTGGAAGAATCTCCAGGAAAGCGACTAACCCACAATGCACCACTTAATTCTTTTGCAATAAGGATGTTCCATTAATCCGTTTCAAAAATAATCTGTTCATCCTCATCAACACGGATGCAGATTTGCGTGATAGCTGTTTTCTCTGTCATCGCCTGCAACCAGTAACGGGACAGTTGCGGCAGAATATGCTGCTCGATATAACCAATCAGCAAGCGTGCCCCTGTTTCGTGCATCGGGCAGTGCGCCACAATGTGCGTAATGAGTTCGTCGCCATAGATGAGTGAAACGCTATGCTGCTCCGCCATACGATCCATCAGTCTGCCAAGATGCAGACGGGCAATAACACCTCGCGCCTTCTCATCCAACGGCAAATAAGGGATAACCGTCACCCTCCCCAGGAAAGCCGCTGGGAAGTGTTTGCGTAACTCCGGCATTAACGCCTCTTTTAGCCCTGCTGAATCGGGCATCAGCGCCGGATCCTCGTAGAGCTGGCTGATAAGCTCCGCACCTGCGTTAGTGGTCAACAACAGCGTGGTATTTTTGAAATCGATGTGGACACCTTCGCCATCCTCCATCGCACCTTTATCGAATACCTGGTAGAACAACTCGTGGACGTCGTGATGGGCTTTTTCAATTTCATCCAGCAACACCACGCTCCAGGGATGACGGCGTACAGCTTCCGTCAACACACCGCCTTCGCCATAGCCAACATAGCCGGGCGGCGCGCCTTTCAGCGTGGAGACAGTGTGAGACTCCTGAAACTCGCTCATATTGATAGTAATCAGATTCTGCTCACCGCCGTAGATTGCTTCTGCCAGCGCCAGCGCGGTCTCGGTCTTGCCAACACCGGACGGCCCGGCCAGCAAAAAGACGCCCACAGGTTTGCGCGGATCGCCTAACCCCGCCCGCGCGGTCTGGATACGCTCACCAATCTGCGCCAGAGCATCCATCTGCCCGGTAACACGTTGCGCCAGGCGGGCAGGCAGTTCCAGGATCTGGCTGGCTTCATCTTTTACCATGCGCCCAGCGGGAATGCCGGTCCAGTCGGAGACAATCGCCGCTACCACCGCCGCATTAACTTCCGGAAACACGATGGGGTTTTCACCCTGCCAGACTCTTAATGCTGCTTCTGACTGTTGCAGTGTGATTTCATCACGCTCGCGGGTTTCTGCAGCACGCTGCTCCTGTAATCTGTTAACCAGCTCTAGTTCTTGCTGCCAGCGTTCATCCGCATCAAATAGTTCTCTTTTCAGCGATATAATCTGCGACGCCAGTGTGTCGCCTCGCTCTGCGCGGATTCCCATTTTTTCCTGTTTTAATAGCAGTTCCTGCTCCATTTCAGCGGCTTTGAGCCGTTGACGCAGAAACTGGATATTCGCTGGTGGAGTGTGCAGCGACAGCGCCACGCGGGCTGCGGCTGTATCCAACAAACTGATGGCTTTGTCCGGTAGCTGTCGAGCCGGGATATAACGGTGAGAAAGCTGTACAGCAGCACGCACGGCTTCATCAAGGATGAGTACGCTATGGTGCTTTTCCAGCGTAGTGACTAACCCGCGTACCATCTCAACAGCGGCAGCCTCTTCCGGCTCTGCCACCTGCAACACCTGAAATCGCCGGGTCAATGCCGGATCTTTCTCTATATGGCGTTTATACTCACTCCAGGTGGTCGCCCCAATCGTTCGAAGACTGCCACGCGCCAGCGCCGGTTTCAGCAGGTTGGCAGCGTCACCTGTACCGGATGTACCTCCGGCGCCTACCAGGGTGTGAACCTCATCGACAAACAGAATCACCGGCTGCGGCGAGCACGCAGCTTCTTCCAGCAGCGCCTTCAGGCGGGATTCAAATTCGCCTTTCATAGACGCTCCCGCCAGCAGCGCCCCGACATCCAGCGACAGCAACCGCACGTTACGCAGTGAGGGCGGCACTTCCCCCTCGGCAATCGCCAGCGCGAATCCTTCCACCACAGCCGTTTTCCCGACGCCTGCCTCGCCAGTTAGCAGCGGATTGTTCTGCCGACGGCGCAGCAGAATATCCGTCATAGTACGAATTTCGTGCTCTCGACCGGTGACTGGATCGATGCCACCTTCGCGAGCCTGTGCAGTCAGATCCTGACAGTATTTCGCCAGCGCGGATTTACTCCCTGCTGATTTACTGGAAAATGCCTGACTGCTTTCTCCCGGAACCGCAGAATTCAAATCCGAACCATCATATGGAATCTCTGATATTTCAGGGGATGATGAGATTAAAGACGGAAGAATATCCAATAGTTCATTTACCGGTAACCCAGCCAATGGCGCACAGATATTTTTTAACACTCGATACAATTCTGGTGTGGTTAACCAGGCTAGTAGTAACCATCCGCTACGAATTTTGTGATCGCCAAAACGGATGCTTGCCAACATCCAGGCTTTTTCAACAGAAAGATCTATATGGTGGGAAAAATCGCTAATTACGCTAGCTCCGGCAGGCAATATATCCAATTGCTGAATTAACGCATTCTCTACATCAAAAGATGTTATTTGGTAATGCCGAAGAACATGGTGAATATCATTCTCTGGTTGTTGTATTAGCTGATGCAACCAATGCGTTAGTTCGACATAAGGATTAGCGCGTAATTTACAGAACGTTGTCGCAGACTCCAAAGACCTGAATAAAGGTTTTGTTAGCTTTCCATATAGTGCACTGCGTGAAACAGGAGTGTCCATCTGTTACACCTGATGATGTAAGAACATATAAATGATACATAAACATAAATGTACCGATTAGAACTTCTAATTAATAGAATCATCAAAATTCCAGAATGAAACAATGATGCATATCACAGAACGCAATGTAATATAGCGGTTAGTATCTTTTTTATGTTTTTTTTCAATACAGAAAATCAATCACATATACATTATGAATATATTACATCAAAATTATCACAATACATTTCCGCAGGAATTAATATTGATAAAATAAATTGTTCAGCATTACTTATCTAAAAAATTGAAATTATTCTTCTATTGAAAAGAACACTCTATACAGCGATACGTAATGAAACGAAATATTTCCTGGGGACTACAAAAAATACAGGCGCACGGGGTTACCGATAGCACAATTTACGCGACTGCAGGAACACAGATTATCTTCACCGTCAACGCGCCCTGGCTTCCTGTTTTTGAGGTGGATGAGAATGCGAAAATTGCTCTCAGCCTGACTCGCCACGAAGAGGCGTGGTGGATAATCAATCAGTCCGATGAATATTGTTGCACGGTAAATGATCAGATTGTCGAGCCGCATCACCGTATGCGCCTGAATGAAGGGGATCTGATTGAATGGGGATTATCTTCCTGGTGTCTTGTTCGTAACAATCCGACGTCTCTTACTCCACGTGAGGAAAAGACGACACCACAGACTGCTGTTTCGCTGGAAACAATAAGCGAATATCTCGATCTTGACTGGTTTCGACAACAGCAACGGCAGTCGCAAAATCCGTTTGATATCATTCCGGTTCATGGCACAGTCGCCACCGAAGGCACCCCAGAAACAGATAACCCACTAACCCTACTTTACCAGGAATACCGCCAGGCATTATTGTCCCCTGAACAAGATATCCATCGTTATGCCGATCCATTTCCCCTTAATGAAGAGGCAGTTACGCTAGATCTGGCCTCATTGCGCAATCTGACCACTGAAGCTGATTCATTGCAGGATATGGTCACAGGAGGGTTAAGCATTGACGCTATTCTCGATGTCCTGGATACCACCGGCGAAGGAGAAACGATCTGGCCTACCGAAACGGTTCTCCCCGATATTCTGCACTTGCTTTCCCCGGAATACGCATCGGAAATGGTGCATAGCGCCGTCTTACCCGATCTGACACAACGTGAGCACCGCCTCATTGGCATTGACAGCCATTACCGGGTAAACCCGGTACAACACGGAGATATCTATCATGACAAGCAATAACGTGCTACCGGCTACCTTGTCGGCACTGCTGCGGAATTATTCTGTAGCGGAAGGTATTCAGATGGCTGAGCAACAAGTAAAGATGCACCCAACTAAGGCTTTACATCGGCACAGCCTGTTTCAGTTATTGTGCGTGATCGGCTACTGGTCACGAGCGCTGCAACAAATCCAACTGTGCGCCCGACTGGACGCAAATTATACCCGAGAAGCGCAGGTATTTGGGGAGTTGATTCGCTGTGAGATATACCGCCAGTCCTGCTTTCATGGTGAACAACGTCCCGGCTTTATTCTCCCTCCTCCCGTCTGGATGGAGGATCTGCTTGTCGCCCTCGCCTGTAACGCCCATGGTAAAACGTCAGATGCCGATGCCCACCGCAGCCGCGCGTTTGAGACCATAACAGACACTGCCGGACAGTGGAATGGCGGCACATTTGACTGGATAAGCGACAGCGACTCCCGTACCGGCCCAGTGCTGGAACTGGTCACTGGTGGCATGTATATCTGGCTGCCGCTTTCGCAAATTCGCTCACTGAAATCGCCCCCGCCAGCGAGTCTGACCGATCTGATCTGGAAACCCGTCAATATCACACTTCACAATGGTGATGTGCATGGTGCCTGGCTATTTTCCCGCTACAGCGGTTCAGAAAAGGCCTCCGATACCCTGTGTCTGTGCCGCAAAACCGTCTGGCAGGATGGTTCCGGAGAAACCCTGGTACAGGCTCTGGGGCAAAAAATGTGGCTCACCAGCCACGGAGATATCAGTCTGCTGGATTTGAGCACCTGCACCTTTAATTCACCTGAAGGCCAAGATGCATGAATGCCTCCCACCAGCGCCCGGGCAAACACTTACTACCCACTCTGTTTGACCGCCTGTGCGACGACACCCCAAACCAGAAGCGCGACCACGATATCAGTGTTAGCCCAGCTCAGCTTAAAGAGATCATCCGCCGGGATTTGTCGTTTCTGCTCAACACCATCAGCCATGAAGATGATATTGATGCCGCGCGTTACCCGCAGGCGGCTGCTTCCGTAGTGAACTACGGCCTGCCGCCGCTGGCGGGGAGCTTTTTGTATGAACATAAGTGGGATGATATCCGCAGAGCCATTTTGCGTACTATTACCCGGTTTGAACCCCGGCTGAAGACCTCCACACTGCAAATCATCCCGCTACAGGATGAACAACGCCAGAATGGCCATAACACATTACAGTTTGAAATTTGCGGTGAGATCCTCACGCAGCCGTATCCGACAGCATTCCGGGTACGTAGTGCGCTGGATATGGAGCACAGCCGCATTACATTTTATTAATATAGAGGGTGAGTGATGGATCCACGGCTACTGGAATACTACAACCGCGAATTGAGCTACCTGCGGGAAACGGGAGCCGAATTTGCCGCCCGTCATCCCAAAATCGCCGCCCGTCTGGGAATGCAGGGAGCGGATATTGCCGACCCCTATGTGGAGCGTATGATCGAAGCTTTCAGCTTCCTGACCGCCCGCACGCAGCTTAAAATTGACGCTGAATTTCCCCGCTTCACCCAGCGTTTGTTGGAGGTCGTCAGTCCCAATTACATCACCCCAACCCCCTCAATGAGCGTGGCACAACTACATCCCGATCCGGAAGAAGGTGATTTGGCGAAGGGATTCACCGTCCCACGCAACACTGCCTTTTTTTCCTCCATTCCGGAAGGTGAAAGCGCCGCCTGCCAGTTTCGCAGCAGCCAGGATGTGACACTGTGGCCGCTTGCCATCGAAGAGGCGCGCCTGACCGCCGCGCCGCCGGATATGCCCGCCCTGCACCGCTACCTGCCAGCTAACATTCACGTCGCCGGAGCACTACGCATTACCCTGCGCACCTTCGGTGAACTGACCTTCAGCCAGCTTGCCGGGCTGGACAAGCTGCCGCTCTATCTCTGCGGCGAGGAGCGCACGACCTCACACCTGTTCGAACTGCTGCACACCAGCGCCATTGCCACACTGGCTGGCGTTCCGGGTCATTTTGACGGCGTACTGGATGTGAATCTGAAACAGCCCGTCATGTACGAGGGTCTGGAGCCGAATCAGGGGCTATTGCCGCTGGCGTGGAACGTGTTCCACGGCCATAACCTGTTGCATGAATATTTTGCCTGCCCGGAACGCTTTTATTTTTTCACCCCGACGGGTCTGTCTGCCGGGTTACAAAAAATTCACAGCGGCGTGGCGGAAATTGTTATCTTACTGAACCGCCTGCCGCCAGACTGGCTGATCCACCAGACAAATGCTGCACAGTTCAGCCTGTTCTGTACCCCGGTGATCAACCTGTTTCCCCGCGTCACCGCCCGGATCGATATCACTCACAGCACGACGGAGCAGCACCTGGTGGTGGACAGAACCCATCCGCTCGACTATGAGGTGTTTTCGGTCCAGGAAGTGGAAGGGTTGGAAGCCGACACCACGCGGAAGATGACATTTCGCCCGCTCTACCACACCCGCAATAATGATGAAGGCAATCATGGGCGTTATTTTTCCCTGCGCCGGGAGCCGCGTCGGTTGTCTGAGAACGCCCGCCGCTACGGCACCCGCACACCCTATACGGGTTCGGAAGTATTCCTGTCGCTGGTTGACCAGTATGAAGCCCCATACCCGGAAAATCTGCGCCATATCACCATCACTGCCATGGTCACCAACCGCGATCTGCCCTGTCTTATTGCACGCAATGGTCGGGACGATCTGACCGTGGATGCGGCCATCCCTGTGGCAGGCGTGGGGCTTATCCGTCCACCTCGTCCACCACAGCCACCACTGGCGGAACGTGAAATGGCCTGGCGGTTGATCCGCCAGTTATCCTTTAATTATCTGCCGCTGGCCGATCTGGATCACCGCACCGGCGGTCAGGCACTGCGCGATCTGCTGAACCTGTTTATTCCGGCGCATGACAGTCCGCAGTCGCGTCAGGTACGCAGCCTGATTGGCTGTAAAACAACGCCTGTTACCCGCCGTCTGCCCGGTTCCGGGCTGCTGGTTTATGGTCGCGGCGTCAGTTGTGAGCTGACGGTGGATGAAGACGGATTCTCTGGTATTAGCCCGTATCTGTTCGGTCTGGTGTTGGAGCAATATATCGCTCGTCATGTTTCCATTAATACCTTCTCGCAGATGACGCTGCACAGTATGCAACGTGGGAAAATTATGACCTGGCCGGTCAGAGCCGGACTACGGGGAAGTGTATGAGCGGCGATTTCACCCAAGCGCAGAAAACGCCCTGGCGCTATGGTTTTCTGAACCTGATGCGCCGCGTGGATGTGCAGTTGTGTACCGTCCCTGCAGGTAGTGCCTGGCAACCAGGTATGGAAAAATTTCGCCTGGGACAAACACCTACACTGACCTTTGCGCCACGGGAAATCGCCAATGTGAGCTGGCAGCAAGGACGCCTGCACCTTAGCCTTTACAGCCTTGGACTGTGGGGTCCGAACGGTCCGCTGCCACTGCATTACACTGAACTCGCGCGCAATCGGACCGAAAGCCGCTGCGATCCGACCCTGACCCGTTTTACCGATCTTTTTCATCACCGCTGGCTGACGCAGTTTTATCAGGCATGGCGCAGCGCCCAGTCCGCCGGGGGCGGTCTGGATAAACAGGAATATGACCGTTTTGCCTTTTATATCGCCAGCCTCAGCGGGCAGGATTTACGGGAAAGTGCAGATAGCTCGCTGCCGGATCACGTTCGCCTGGCGGCATCGGCCCATCTGGTGCGCGAATCCCGCAACCCGGACGGCTTGGCCGCCACGCTGGCGCACTATTTCAGTGTGCCTTTCCGGATACAAGAGTATGTCCTGCACTGGATAACGGTGGCTGATGATGAAATTACCCGACTGGGGATACCAGCCCCCTCTTCCGTCATTGGCAACGGCGCACTCATCGGCCAGGCCGTGCCGGACATGCAATATAAGTTCCGGCTGGTGATTGGCCCGCTGACACTGGCTGACTACCGGCGTTTCCTGCCTGGTGGTAATAACCTGCCAGTACTAACGGAACTGGTTCGTGCATTTACCGGGTTTGAATACTGCTGGGAAATTGAGCTACAGCTTAAACCACACGCAGCCCCTCCGGCTGTTACTGGCGGTCCATATCAGCTTGGCTGGACCGCCTGGGCAGGGAAAGCCCTGCACGACAACCCGGTGACGGGCATGATTTTCGAACCTGAACACTATCTGGCACACTGAGGATAATTTAATGGATACCCCCCTGTCTGACCCTATTTCGGCTGAATGCCCCTGCGGCCCGGATCTGGAGTATGATCCAGAGTACCTGTTGCTGTTCACCCGCGCCTTAGCGCGTGAAGAGGCGCAATATGGCGATTTTGTCAGTACACCGGAAACTATTAACTGGGCGGAGCTGGAGCGGGACGCCCGCCGCCTGCTGGCACGCAGTAAAGATATCCGCATCCTGGTTGTCCTGCTGCGTTGCCGTATCCAGCAGGCCGGAGCCAGAGGGCTGGTGGAGACACTCACGCTTCTGGAAACGTTGTGTGTCACAAACCCGGACACCATCCATCCACAACTGCTTACGGCTGAAGATACCACCGCCGAAGATGCGGCTGTAGCACGCAGTAACGCGCTGTCGGCGCTACTGGACCACGAAGGCGTAATGGCTGATATTCGTGGCATTACGCTATCAAACAACGCCGCCATGCGCCTTCAGGTTCGGGATGTGGAACGTTCGCTGTCTGCATCACGCCCGGCGGATGCGCTGGCACCGGAATCAGTACGTCAGCAACTGGCCGACCTGGAAGCACGCGGCGCACTGCCGCTGGACGCATTTCGCCAGGCCGCCGAGATCACTGAGCGACTGCAACACCATGCTCGTGAAACGCTGAATGACCTGGCCCCGGACTTTTCGCGTCTGACGCAACTGCTGACCCTGTTGCCTGGGGCGGTACAGACAACTACGCCAGAAATCCCACAACCAAAACCGCAGGCTGATCAGCCGAAGTATGCTGCTATCGATAATACCAGACTGACACTAGCAGGGCATGTCGCTCCCACAGTGGATATACCAGCCGAAACGACCGCAAAGATCATCGCAGAGCCACAGCAAATCAGCGATCGGAACGACGCACTGAAACGCCTGCGAGTCATCCGCCGCTGGTTTGAGCACAGTGAACCAAGCAGTCCGACCATTCCTTTGTTGCGTCAGGCGGAACGACTGGTCGGTAAACGCTTTTCGGAGATAATCAATGAAGTTCCAGCAGAACTGCTGGAGAAGTGGGATGCGCAGGAATAACCAAAATGACCAGAACTTATAACTACTGGTCATTATATGGTGTAACTATTTTCTGGATTAAATCCATTTAACTTCCGGGGTGAAAAATCCCGAAAGCCAGAAACGACAAAAGCCTGAACCATTGCTGATTCAGGCTTTCTAAATATTGGCGGAACGGACGGGACTCGAACCCGCGACCCCCTGCGTGACAGGCAGGTATTCTAACCGACTGAACTACCGCTCCGCGTTTTATTCCGTTGGGAACGAGGCGAATACTACGGATTGCCTCGCCCTTCGTCAATTGTTTTTCTCATCTTTTGAATCGTTTGCTGCAAAAATCGCCCAACTCGCTATTTTTAGCACCTTTTACATGTATTTATGCCCGCCAGAGGCAGCTTCCGCCCTTCTTCTGCACCAGATCGAGACGAGCTTCATGCGCTGCTAGCTCTTCATCCGTCGCAAAAACAACGCGTAACTTACTTGCCTGGCGCACAATGCGCTGAATTGTTGCTTCACCTTGTTGCTGTTGTGTTTCACCTTCCATCGCAAAAGCCATCGACGTTTGGCCACCGGTCATCGCCAGATAAACTTCCGCAAGGATCTGGGCATCGAGTAATGCCCCGTGCAATGTACGCTTGCTGTTATCTATTTCGTAGCGGGCGCATAACGCATCGAGGCTGTTGCGCTTACCAGGAAACATTTTCCTCGCTACCGCAAGGCTATCGGTGACCTTACAGAAGGTATTGGTCTTCGGAATATCGCGCTTGAGCAGCGAAAACTCGTAGTCCATAAAGCCGATATCGAACGCTGCGTTATGGATCACCAGCTCCGCGCCACGAATATAGTCCATGAACTCATCAGCTACTTCGGCAAACGTAGGCTTATCGAGCAAAAACTCATCGGCAATACCATGTACGCCAAAGGCTTCCGGATCCACCAGCCGATCGGGCTTAAGATAAACGTGAAAGTTATTGCCCGTCAGTCGACGGTTCACCACTTCAACGGCACCAATCTCAATGATCTTGTGGCCTTCATAGTGCGCACCAATCTGGTTCATACCGGTGGTTTCGGTATCGAGAACGATCTGGCGTGTAATTGCAGTGCTCATAGCGGTCATTTATGTCAGACTTGTCGTTTTACAGTTCGATTCAATTACAGGAAGTCTACCAGAGATGCTTAAACAGGTAGAAATTTTCACCGATGGTTCGTGTCTGGGTAATCCAGGACCTGGGGGTTACGGCGCTATTTTACGTTATCGCGGACGCGAGAAAACCTTTAGCGCAGGCTACACCCGCACCACCAATAACCGTATGGAGTTGATGGCTGCTATTGTCGCGCTGGAAGCGTTAAAAGAACATTGCGAAGTCATTTTGAGTACCGACAGCCAGTATGTCCGCCAGGGGATTACCCAGTGGATCCATAACTGGAAAAAACGTGGCTGGAAAACCGCAGACAAAAAACCGGTAAAAAATGTCGATCTCTGGCAACGTCTTGATGCCGCGCTGGGACAGCATCAAATCAAATGGGAATGGGTAAAAGGCCATGCCGGACACCCGGAAAACGAACGCTGTGATGAACTGGCTCGTGCTGCGGCAATGAATCCCACGCTGGAAGATACGGGCTATCAAGTCGAAGTTTAAGCCTGTGGTTTACGACATTGCCGGGTGGCACCGACCGCCTGGCGAATTCGCGGTTTGTTTTTACTCTGTTTCATCGGATTTAGCGTTAAAGGAATAGTCCGTTTCCGGGCAACAATAAGTTGTAAGCAACCAAGCGCAGGAATGTGCGTGCTCAATAGTTTTCCACCGTGCTTGTTCCACGGGAGAACATGGAAACGGCTGGCGTGTAGCACTTCAAAATTCAACAAAGAGAGCCAGTCCAGTTGCCGCATCAGAGTAAACATCCGGCTGTTATAGGGCGATGTTTTTCGCAATACCGGCACAAGTTTGCGTAATCCCATTAAACTGATGGGATTGAAGCCGCTAATAACCAGCCAGCCATCATCAATCAATACCCTATCGGCTTCGCGCAATAAACGATGCGGATCAGTGCACCACGGCAATGTATGCGCCAGTAGACAAACATCGACGGATTTATCGGCAAAAGGAAGATGAAGTGGGTCCGCCTGCACCTGGACGGGCATTCCTTGCGCTGAAACATTCACTTGATGAGAAACCGCGCACGCTTCGCAATTGATTTCTGCGCTTAAATTGCCAATCTTAAGCAGATGAAAACCATACATTTTAGCGAACCACGGGTTGAGCTGGCGTTCCAGCGCCTTGCGATAAAGCTCTCCCCAGGGCAAATCGCCCCAGCAATCAGGAGCCACGACAGTTTGGGGGATCCTTGCCGGTTTCATCACAACCTTCCGTTTCGCACTGAGAGGTAATATATGAATCTTAACAGTATTTCCGCCTTTGATGACAATTACATCTGGGTTTTGTCTGATGAAGCAGGTCGTTGCCTGATTGTCGACCCAGGAGAGGCAGAACCCGTATTAAAGGCGATTTCAGCTAACAACTGGCAACCAGTAGCGATTTTCCTCACCCACCATCACCACGATCACGTTGGCGGTGTAAAAGAACTGGTAGAAAAGTATCCGCAAATTGTGGTGTATGGGCCAGAAGAGACACAAGATAAGGGAACAACGCAGGTAGTCAAAGATGGCGATACTGCCTTCGTTTTGGGGCATGAATTTAGTGTAATTGCTACGCCAGGTCACACTTTAGGACATATCTGTTACTTTAGCAAACCTTATCTATTTTGTGGCGACACTCTGTTTTCTGGCGGTTGCGGTAGACTATTCGAAGGCACTGCATCACAGATGTATCAATCACTTAAAAAATTAAGTGAACTTCCTGACGATACTCTGGTGTGTTGCGCTCACGAATATACTTTATCAAATATGAAGTTTGCTTTGAGCATTCTTCCGCACGATTTGTCTATAAATGATTATTATCGTAAAGTTAAGGAGTTACGGGCAAAAAATCAAATAACACTACCCGTAATTCTGAAAAATGAGCGGCAAAATAATGTTTTTTTGAGAACAGAAGATATTGATTTAATTAATGTAATTAATAAAGAAACATTATTGCAACAACCTGAAGAACGTTTTGCCTGGTTAAGGTCAAAGAAAGATAGATTCTGATAAAACTTTCTTGTCATCAGCTTCGTTCGCCGTTATGATCGGTCGTCTTTTAAGCAACTATTGACACACACATGAAGGCAAAAGCGATATTACTCGCCTCTGTCCTGCTCGTGGGTTGCCAGAGTACTGGTAACGTTCAACAGCACGCACAGAGCCTTTCTGCAGCTGGTCAAGGGGAAGCAGCAAAGTTTACAAGTCAGGCACGATGGATGGACGATGGGACGTCTATCGCGCCGGATGGTGACTTGTGGGCTTTCATAGGCGACGAGCTAAAGATGGGAATTCCGGAAAACGACCGGATTCGCGAACAGAAACAGAAATATTTACGCAATAAGAGCTATCTCCACGATGTAACTTTACGGGCAGAGCCGTATATGTACTGGATAGCCGGGCAAGTTAAAAAACGTAACATGCCTATGGAACTGGTACTACTACCCATAGTGGAGAGCGCTTTTGATCCTCACGCGACGTCTGGCGCCAATGCCGCAGGCATCTGGCAGATCATTCCGAGCACGGGGCGCAATTATGGTTTGAAACAGACCCGCAATTATGACGCGCGTCGCGATGTTGTTGCTTCAACAACTGCCGCGCTGAACATGATGCAGCGTCTGAACAAGATGTTTGACGGCGACTGGCTTCTGACCGTAGCGGCTTATAACAGCGGCGAAGGTCGGGTCATGAAGGCAATTAAAACGAACAAAGCGCGTGGGAAATCCACGGACTTCTGGTCGTTACCGTTGCCGCAGGAAACGAAGCAGTACGTGCCTAAGATGCTGGCATTGAGTGATATTCTCAAAAACAGCAAGCGTTATGGTGTACGTCTGCCGACGACCGATGAAAGCCGTGCTCTGGCGCGTGTACACCTGAGTAGCCCGGTTGAAATGGCGAAGGTTGCAGATATGGCGGGAATTTCCGTCAGCAAACTGAAGACCTTCAACGCTGGCGTGAAAGGCTCCACGCTGGGCGCAAGTGGTCCACAGTACGTGATGGTGCCAAAGAAACATGCAGATCAACTGCGTGAATCTCTGGCTTCAGGCGAAATTGCTGCCGTACAGTCGACACTGGTTGCCGACAATACGCCGCTTAATAGCCGCGTTTACACCGTACGCTCTGGCGACACGCTTTCAAGCATCGCTTCACGTCTCGGCGTAAGCACAAAGAATTTGCAGCAGTGGAACAATCTGCGCGGTTCTAAGCTGAAACCAGGTCAAAGTCTGACAATTGGCGCTGGTAGTAGCGCACAGCGGTTGGCAAACAACAGCGATAGCATTACGTATCGTGTGCGCAAAGGTGATTCGCTTTCAAGCATTGCTAAGCGTCACGGCGTAAACATCAAAGATGTGATGCGCTGGAACAGCGATACTGCGAATCTGCAACCAGGCGACAAGCTGACGTTGTTTGTGAAAAACAACAATATGCCAGATTCCTGACAAACCAGATAACAGAAAGGCACCGATTCCCCCGGTGCCTTTTTTATTTATGCCGCTTTATGTGCTTCAACCATGATGATATCACTGGTGAAAGAGCCATCATTCTGCAAGGCAAAATACGTTTTCACCTCTGTCGATGCGCTCTGTTGGTAAACGCGAATAGCGTCCACTAACACTTCTGGCGTACGCATTCTCGCAACCCACGAAGAGAATTCCAGAGGTAATTTATCGGTGATCACATTATCGACAAGCAGATATGCTTCATTGATTAACGTCAACCACTCACCGCTGGCGTAATTACGCACGTGAGAAGCATCGCGCAATGCTTCTATCGTCTGTAACCAAATATCGCGTACCGGGTGACCCGGAGACATTACGTCCATCACAATCAGCATACCGCCGGGCTTCAAGACCCGATTCACTTCACGCAATGCCGCACCGACATCATGCCAGTGGTGAGCAGAATAACGACTAATAACAATATTAAAGGTGTGATCGGCAAAAGGCAGGCTTTCGGCATACCCCTGGCGGGTGGTGATATTTTTCAGTTGTCGGGTATCTGCAGCCTGTGCAACAACATCCAGCATTTGGGAAGATAAGTCATACGCCACCACTTCCTGCACGTTTTGCGCAGCGACAAAGCTGGCATGTCCTGCTCCACAGCCCATATCAAGTACGCAAGCCTCAGGATACTCTGCCAGACACGCCGCCAGGCGCTGTAAGTCGCGCCCGGATGCATGCACGGCACTGGTTAAATATTCACTGGCCTGCGAGCTAAATTGCTTTTCTACGTGCTCATGGTGGGATTGTGTTGTCATTGCACTGTCCTTTTGTTGTTTGAGTATAAAAAGGCAGCGCCAAACGTTGGTCTGCCCTGTGGCAGACCTGACATACCTTATTTATCAGGCTTGCCGGGACTGAATTCAACGAGTAGCGGATTGTGATCAGAAGCGCGCGTAACCAGTACGGAAGCTTCGCTGACATTCAGACCACGGTAGAAAACAAAATCGAGCGGGCGACCAAACGCCCGGCGGCGCTGATCATCAGTAAAACGCACCTGGCGCAGCGACATTTCTCGCGCAAAGCGATATAACGCGTTCATCCTTCTACGGCTCCAGGCATTGAAATCTCCCGCCATAATGACCGGACCGCTGTGGTGGGCTATCTGATCGCCAATAGGAAGCAATTGCTTGCTATAAACATCCACGCCCAGACTGAAGTTGACCGCATGGATATTGACTACCATCAACAGGCGGGTGTCAGGTAATGGATAGACCGTCACCAGTGCCGATTTCGCCAGACGTAAAATAGGTTCACGTTCGCGTAACGGGCAACAATACACCGGATGCGCTGCCGAAAGGGTCATTACGCCGGAAGGATGTTGTGGCAGAACAAAAGCGGGCACCTGATCGGCAGCAAGATAGTTAGCGGTCGCAAACTGCACTAACTCTGGCGTTGTCTGCGCTTCCTGCAATAACACCAGATGTGCATCTTTGCCGTAGTTCTTTAATACCGACAACCATTCAGCGCGTTGCTGTTTGTAAATGTTCCACACCAGGATCCGAATACGCTCTTCGGTACTTAACGGTTCTCCGGGTGGTAATGCCTGGCCGATGCTCGCAAATGACCCCGGCGGTAAGATCCTTTCCGCAGGTTGTCCAGCTACATAGCGCATGGCATAGGTATTTTTTCGCACTTTTGACTTTGAAACCTCTATTACGTCAACCCTTCCGCACTCGGGAGGGTTCTACTGTTATAGGGATTTTAGCTCACTCTTTCAACGAGCAATTGTATATTGTTATGTAAGCAAGTGCTTACACCGCACAGAATTTTGCTCATTATTGAGAACATTAAATCGGATGACATATTACGTATCCTGATGGTTTAATAACAAATAAATTCAAAATATCTCTTCTATTTTGCAACAGGAGCAAAAATGAAAGCCACGTCGGAAGAACTCGCCATTTTTGTTTCGGTCGTCGAAAGCGGCAGCTTTAGCCGGGCAGCGGAACAATTAGGGCAAGCAAACTCAGCAGTCAGCCGTGCGGTAAAAAAGCTGGAAATGAAACTTGGCGTCAGCCTACTTAATCGAACCACACGACAACTTAGCCTGACGGAAGAAGGCGAGCGTTATTTTCGTCGCGTACAGTCAATTTTGCAGGAGATGGCAGCGGCAGAATCAGAAATTATGGAGACGCGTAATACACCGCGCGGACTGTTACGGATCGATGCCGCAACCCCCGTGGTACTACACTTTCTGATGCCGTTAATTAAGCCTTTCCGCGAACGCTATCCGGAAGTCACTTTATCGCTAGTCTCCTCCGAAACGATTATTAATTTGATCGAAAGAAAAGTGGATGTCGCGATTCGCGCCGGTACGTTAACGGATTCCAGCTTACGAGCCAGGCCGTTATTTAACAGTTATCGAAAAATTATCGCCTCCCCCGACTATATTGCCCGCTACGGGAAGCCAGAAACTATCGACGATTTAAAGCAACATGTTTGCCTGGGATTCACTGAACCCGCTTCCCTCAATACCTGGCCGATAGCCTGTAGCGATGGACAATTACATGAGGTGAAGTACGGTTTGTCATCCAATAGTGGAGAAACACTGAAACAGCTTTGCCTGAGTGGCAACGGGATTGCGTGTTTGTCCGACTATATGATCGACAGAGAAATTGCTCGTGGTGAACTGGTGGAGTTAATGGCAGATAAAGTGTTGCCAGTGGAAATGCCCTTCAGCGCCGTCTATTACAGCGACCGCGCGGTAAGTACTCGCATCCGGGCCTTTATCGATTTCCTTAGCGAGCATATAAAAACAGCTCCCGCAGGAGCTGTCAGAGAGGCTTAATCCCATTCAGGAGCCAGACCTTCCGGACTTACGAGGCGGTCGTTGCAATCCAGTTCGGCGATCGCTTTTTTGTCTTCTGCATCAAGCTGTAAACTTTGTGCCTTAAGATTACTTTCCAGGTTTTCACGTTTAGTGGAAGACGGTATTACTGAGTAGCCTTCCTCCATTGCCCACGCCAGAATTACTTGTGCCGGGGTCGCATTGTGTTTAGCTGCGATACGAGCAATAACCTCATCTTTCAGAGCCTTCCCATAAGCCAGCGTCATATAGGAAGTAATATGAATGCCGTGCTGTTTAGCCCAGGCGACCACTTTACGGTTTTGCAGATAAGGAGAGAGTTCAATCTGGTTGGTAGCGATGTTTTCAGCGCCAACAGCAGCAATTGCCTTTTCCATCAACGGGATCGTGAAGTTGGAAATACCGATTTCACGCGTCAGCCCTTGTTTTTTCGCTTCCAGCAACGCCTGCATAAACTCTTCAACAGAGACTTCATCGTTTGGTGACGGCCAGTGGATTAGCGTCAGATCAACATAATCGGTACGCAATTTTTGCAGGCTCTCTTTCAGACTCGGGATCAGTTTGTCTTTGCTGAGATTTTCAATCCAGATTTTAGTGGTGATATAGAGTTCATTACGTGGCACGCCACTTTCTGCAATCGCCTGACCTACTGCAGCTTCGTTATCATAGATTTGTGCGGTATCAATTGCGCGATAGCCAAGTTCAAGCGCCGTTTTCACAGATGCAATAACAACGTCGTCTTTGAGACGGAAAGTACCTAAACCAAATGCAGGGATAGCCATAATATGCCTCTTCTAATGCTATGTTCGTTAACTGAGATGATTATGGGCTTCAGACTGTTGCGGAAAAAGAGCGTAAAATGCAGAGGATTTTTGCGATTTTGGCAATAATAGAAATACAGACGAAAAAAAACCTCGAGCGTTAACTCGAGGTTTCTTAATAAGTGGCGGAACGGACGGGACTCGAACCCGCGACCCCCTGCGTGACAGGCAGGTATTCTAACCGACTGAACTACCGCTCCACCGAATTCTTTTACAACCACCGGTTTTATGACCGGCTTACTGCTTAATTTGATGCCTGGCAGTTTATGAATCACTTCGTGATTCACCCTTCGGGCCCTTGCTTCGCAACGTTCAAAAGCTTTCGCTTTTGTCCTACTCTCTTATCGAGTAGTGAACTGCCTCAAAGGTCAGTGCCATTCTTCGTAATTTGATGCCTGGCAGTTCCCTACTCTCGCATGGGGAGACCCCACACTACCATCGGCGCTACGGCGTTTCACTTCTGAGTTCGGCATGGGGTCAGGTGGGACCACCGCGCTACGGCCGCCAGGCAAA
>NZ_PTRG01000021.1:0-30254 GCF_002965765.1 Escherichia sp. MOD1-EC6819
GCGACAACATCAAAATGGTTGTTACCCTGATCCACCCGATCGCGATGGACGACGGTCTGCGTTTCGCAATCCGTGAAGGCGGCCGTACCGTTGGCGCGGGCGTTGTAGCTAAAGTTCTGAGCTAATTGCCGATAACATTTGACGCAATGCGCAATAAAAGGGCATCATTTGATGCCCTTTTTGCACGCTTTCGTACCAGAACCTGGCTCATCAGTGATTTTCTTTGTCATAATCATTGCTGAGACAGGCTCTGTTGAGGGCGTATAATCCGAAAAGCGAATACGCGTTTCGATTTGGTTTGCCTCGCTATCGCGGGGTGAAAATGTTTGTAGAATACTTCTGACAGGTTGGTTTATGAGTGCGAATACCGAAGCTCAAGGAAGCGGGCGCGGCCTGGAAGCGATGAAGTGGGTCGTTGTGGTGGCATTGCTCCTGGTGGCAATCGTCGGCAACTACCTTTATCGCGACATTATGCTGCCGCTGCGTGCGCTGGCCGTAGTAATTCTGATTGCTGCAGCGGGTGGTGTCGCGCTGTTAACGACAAAAGGTAAAGCAACCGTTGCTTTTGCCCGTGAAGCGCGTACCGAAGTCCGTAAGGTCATTTGGCCGACTCGCCAGGAAACATTGCACACCACGCTGATTGTGGCTGCGGTTACCGCAGTAATGTCACTGATCCTGTGGGGACTGGATGGTATTCTGGTTCGCCTGGTATCCTTTATCACTGGCCTGAGGTTCTGAGATGTCTGAAGCTCCTAAAAAGCGCTGGTACGTCGTTCAGGCGTTTTCCGGTTTTGAAGGCCGCGTAGCAACGTCGCTGCGTGAGCATATCAAATTACACAACATGGAAGAGTTGTTTGGCGAAGTCATGGTTCCGACTGAAGAAGTCGTTGAGATCCGTGGCGGTCAGCGTCGCAAAAGCGAACGCAAATTCTTCCCTGGCTACGTCCTCGTTCAGATGGTGATGAACGACGCGAGCTGGCACCTGGTGCGCAGCGTACCGCGTGTGATGGGCTTCATCGGCGGTACTTCCGATCGTCCTGCGCCAATCAGCGATAAAGAAGTTGATGCGATTATGAACCGCCTGCAGCAGGTTGGTGATAAGCCGCGTCCGAAAACGCTGTTTGAACCGGGTGAAATGGTTCGTGTTAATGATGGTCCGTTCGCTGACTTCAACGGCGTCGTTGAAGAGGTGGATTACGAGAAGTCTCGTCTGAAAGTCTCTGTTTCTATCTTCGGTCGTGCGACCCCGGTAGAGCTGGACTTCAGCCAGGTTGAAAAAGCCTAACCCAGCGATCAAAAAAGCGGCGATTTAATCGTTGCACAAGGCGTGAGATTGGAATACAATTTCGCGCCTTTTGTTTTTATGGGCCTTGCCCGTAAAACGATTTTTTATATCACGGGGAGCCTCTCAGAGGCGTTATTACCCAACTTGAGGAATTTATAATGGCTAAGAAAGTACAAGCCTATGTCAAGCTGCAGGTTGCAGCTGGTATGGCTAACCCGAGTCCGCCAGTAGGTCCGGCTCTGGGTCAGCAGGGCGTAAACATCATGGAATTCTGCAAAGCGTTCAACGCGAAAACTGATTCCATCGAAAAAGGTCTGCCGATTCCGGTAGTTATCACCGTTTACGCTGACCGTTCTTTCACTTTCGTTACCAAGACTCCGCCGGCAGCAGTTCTGCTGAAAAAAGCGGCTGGTATCAAGTCTGGTTCCGGTAAGCCGAACAAAGACAAAGTGGGTAAAATTTCCCGCGCTCAGCTGCAGGAAATCGCGCAGACCAAAGCTGCCGACATGACTGGTGCCGACATTGAAGCGATGACTCGCTCCATCGAAGGTACTGCACGTTCCATGGGCCTGGTAGTGGAGGACTAAGAAATGGCTAAACTGACCAAGCGCATGCGTGTTATCCGCGAGAAAGTTGATGCGACCAAACAGTACGACATCAACGAAGCTATCGCTCTGCTGAAAGAGCTGGCGACTGCTAAATTCGTAGAAAGCGTGGACGTTGCTGTTAACCTCGGCATCGACGCTCGTAAATCTGACCAGAACGTACGTGGTGCAACTGTACTGCCGCACGGTACTGGCCGTTCCGTTCGCGTAGCTGTATTTACCCAGGGCGCAAACGCTGAAGCTGCTAAAGCTGCAGGCGCTGAACTGGTAGGTATGGAAGATCTGGCTGACCAGATCAAGAAAGGCGAAATGAACTTTGACGTTGTTATTGCTTCTCCGGATGCAATGCGCGTTGTTGGCCAGCTGGGCCAGGTTCTGGGTCCGCGCGGCCTGATGCCGAACCCGAAAGTGGGTACTGTAACCCCGAACGTTGCTGAAGCGGTTAAAAACGCTAAAGCTGGCCAGGTTCGTTACCGTAACGACAAAAACGGCATCATCCACACCACCATTGGTAAAGTGGACTTTGACGCTGACAAACTGAAAGAAAACCTGGAAGCTCTGCTGGTTGCGCTGAAAAAAGCAAAACCGACTCAGGCGAAAGGTGTGTACATCAAGAAAGTTAGCATCTCCACCACCATGGGTGCAGGTGTTGCAGTTGACCAGGCTGGCCTGAGCGCTTCTGCAAACTAATACCTTTACGTGGGCGGTGATTTTGTCTACAATCTTACCCCCACGTATAATGCTTAATGCAGACGTATATCCGAGATATTCGGGTTGTGGCAAGGCGGCAACTGAGTGAGTCGCCAGGAGCATAGCTATTATGTGACTGGTGCGAACGAAGGAAGCCAACGCTGCCACAAGCTGAATAGCGACGGATAGAAAAGATTTGTTCGTTGGAGCCTGGCCTATCCAGGCCTCCGTCGAAGACCGCAGGAGTTTCGTAAGAAACTTAATCCCCTGCGTAGACGGTGACAGAACGCTAAGATTATTCTTTTATATTCTGGCTTGTTTCTGCTCACCGTAATTAAGACGCTCTCTCCATTTGGAGGAGTGAAGTGAGTTCCAGAGATTTTCTCTGGCAAACATCCAGGAGCAAAGCTAATGGCTTTAAATCTTCAAGACAAACAAGCGATTGTTGCTGAAGTCAGCGAAGTAGCCAAAGGCGCGCTGTCTGCAGTGGTTGCGGATTCCCGTGGCGTAACTGTAGATAAAATGACTGAACTGCGTAAAGCAGGTCGCGAAGCTGGCGTATACATGCGTGTTGTTCGTAACACCCTGCTGCGCCGTGCTGTTGAAGGTACTCCGTTCGAGTGCCTGAAAGACGCGTTTGTTGGTCCGACCCTGATTGCATACTCTATGGAACACCCGGGCGCTGCAGCTCGTCTGTTCAAAGAGTTCGCGAAAGCGAATGCAAAATTTGAGGTCAAAGCCGCTGCCTTTGAAGGTGAGCTGATCCCGGCGTCTCAGATCGACCGCCTGGCAACTCTGCCGACCTACGAAGAAGCAATTGCACGCCTGATGGCAACCATGAAAGAAGCTTCGGCTGGCAAACTGGTTCGTACTCTGGCTGCTGTACGCGATGCGAAAGAAGCTGCTTAATCGCAGTTATCTTTTTAACGCATTCGCTTACGTATAAACTTATTCTGATATTCAGGAACAATTTAAATGTCTATCACTAAAGATCAAATCATTGAAGCAGTTGCAGCTATGTCTGTAATGGACGTTGTAGAACTGATCTCTGCAATGGAAGAAAAATTCGGTGTTTCCGCTGCTGCTGCTGTAGCTGTAGCTGCTGGCCCGGTTGAAGCTGCTGAAGAAAAAACTGAATTCGACGTAATTCTGAAAGCTGCTGGCGCTAACAAAGTTGCTGTTATCAAAGCAGTACGTGGCGCAACTGGCCTGGGTCTGAAAGAAGCTAAAGACCTGGTAGAATCTGCTCCAGCTGCTCTGAAAGAAGGCGTGAGCAAAGACGACGCTGAAGCACTGAAAAAAGCTCTGGAAGAAGCTGGCGCTGAAGTTGAAGTTAAATAAGCCAACCCTTCCGGTTGCAGCCTGAGAAATCAGGCTGATGGCTGGTGACTTTTTAGTCACCAGCCTTTTTGCGCTGTAAGGCGCCAGTAGCGTTTCACACTGTTTGACTACTGCTGTGCCTTTCAATGCTTGTTTCTATCGACGACTTAATATACTGCGACAGAACGCCCGTTCTGTGTAAATCGCAATGAAATGGTTTAAGCGTGATAGCAACAGGCATTGCGGAAAGTATCCATTTTCCGGTCAACAAAATAGTGTTGCACAAACTGTCCGCTCAGTGGACAGATGGGTCGACTTGTCAGCGAGCTGAGGAACCCTATGGTTTACTCCTATACCGAGAAAAAACGTATTCGTAAGGATTTTGGTAAACGTCCACAAGTTCTGGATGTACCTTATCTCCTTTCTATCCAGCTTGACTCGTTTCAGAAATTTATCGAGCAAGATCCTGAAGGGCAGTATGGTCTGGAAGCTGCTTTCCGTTCCGTATTCCCGATTCAGAGCTACAGCGGTAATTCCGAGCTGCAATACGTCAGCTACCGCCTTGGCGAACCGGTGTTTGACGTCCAGGAATGTCAAATCCGTGGCGTGACCTATTCCGCACCGCTGCGCGTTAAACTGCGTCTGGTGATCTATGAGCGCGAAGCGCCGGAAGGCACCGTAAAAGACATTAAAGAACAAGAAGTCTACATGGGCGAAATTCCGCTCATGACGGACAACGGTACCTTTGTTATCAACGGTACTGAGCGTGTTATCGTTTCTCAGCTGCACCGTAGTCCGGGCGTCTTCTTTGACTCCGACAAAGGTAAAACCCACTCTTCGGGTAAAGTGCTGTATAACGCGCGTATCATTCCTTACCGTGGTTCCTGGCTGGACTTCGAATTCGATCCGAAGGACAACCTGTTCGTACGTATCGACCGTCGCCGTAAACTGCCTGCGACCATCATTCTGCGTGCACTGAACTACACCACTGAACAGATCCTCGACCTGTTCTTTGAAAAAGTTATCTTTGAAATCCGTGATAACAAGCTGCAGATGGAACTGGTGCCGGAGCGCCTGCGTGGTGAAACTGCATCTTTTGACATCGAAGCTAACGGTAAAGTGTACGTAGAAAAAGGCCGCCGTATTACTGCGCGCCACATTCGCCAACTGGAAAAAGACGACGTCAAACTGATTGAAGTTCCGGTTGAGTACATCGCAGGTAAAGTGGTCGCCAAAGACTATATTGATGAGTCTACCGGCGAGCTGATCTGCGCAGCGAACATGGAACTGAGCCTGGATCTGTTGGCTAAGCTGAGCCAGTCTGGTCACAAGCGTATCGAAACGCTGTTTACTAACGATCTGGATCACGGCCCATATATCTCTGAAACCTTACGTGTCGACCCAACTAACGACCGTCTGAGCGCACTGGTAGAAATCTACCGCATGATGCGTCCTGGCGAGCCGCCGACTCGTGAAGCTGCTGAAAGCCTGTTCGAGAACCTGTTCTTCTCTGAAGACCGCTATGATCTGTCTGCGGTTGGTCGTATGAAGTTCAACCGTTCTCTGCTGCGCGAAGAAATCGAAGGTTCCGGTATCCTGAGCAAAGACGACATCATTGATGTTATGAAAAAGCTCATCGATATCCGTAACGGTAAAGGTGAAGTCGATGATATCGACCACCTCGGCAACCGTCGTATCCGTTCTGTTGGCGAAATGGCGGAAAACCAGTTCCGCGTTGGCCTGGTACGTGTAGAGCGTGCGGTGAAAGAGCGTCTGTCTCTGGGCGATCTGGATACCCTGATGCCTCAGGATATGATCAACGCCAAGCCGATTTCCGCAGCAGTGAAAGAGTTCTTCGGTTCCAGCCAGCTGTCTCAGTTTATGGACCAGAACAACCCGCTGTCTGAGATTACGCACAAACGTCGTATCTCTGCACTCGGCCCAGGCGGTCTGACCCGTGAACGTGCAGGCTTCGAAGTTCGAGACGTACACCCGACTCACTACGGTCGCGTATGTCCAATCGAAACGCCTGAAGGTCCTAACATCGGTCTGATCAACTCCCTGTCCGTGTACGCACAGACTAACGAATACGGCTTCCTTGAGACTCCGTATCGTAAAGTGACCGACGGTGTTGTAACTGACGAAATTCACTACCTGTCTGCTATCGAAGAAGGTAACTACGTTATCGCCCAGGCGAACTCCAACCTGGATGAAGAAGGCCACTTCGTAGAAGACCTGGTAACTTGCCGTAGTAAAGGCGAATCCAGCTTGTTCAGCCGCGACCAGGTTGACTACATGGACGTATCCACCCAGCAGGTGGTATCCGTCGGTGCGTCCCTGATCCCGTTCCTTGAACACGATGACGCCAACCGTGCATTGATGGGTGCGAACATGCAACGTCAGGCCGTTCCGACTCTGCGTGCTGATAAGCCGCTGGTTGGTACGGGTATGGAACGTGCTGTTGCCGTTGACTCCGGTGTAACTGCGGTTGCTAAACGTGGCGGTGTCGTTCAGTACGTGGATGCTTCCCGTATCGTTATCAAAGTTAACGAAGACGAGATGTATCCGGGCGAAGCTGGTATCGATATCTACAACTTGACCAAATACACCCGTTCGAACCAGAACACCTGTATCAACCAGATGCCGTGTGTTTCTCTGGGTGAACCGGTAGAACGTGGCGACGTGCTGGCAGATGGTCCGTCCACCGACCTCGGTGAACTGGCGCTCGGTCAGAACATGCGCGTGGCGTTCATGCCGTGGAATGGTTACAACTTCGAAGACTCCATCCTCGTATCCGAGCGTGTTGTTCAGGAAGACCGTTTCACCACTATTCACATCCAGGAACTGGCGTGTGTGTCCCGTGACACCAAGCTGGGGCCGGAAGAGATCACCGCTGACATCCCGAACGTGGGTGAAGCTGCGCTCTCCAAACTGGATGAATCCGGTATCGTTTACATTGGTGCGGAAGTAACCGGTGGCGACATTCTGGTTGGTAAGGTAACGCCGAAAGGTGAAACTCAGCTGACCCCAGAAGAAAAACTGCTGCGTGCGATCTTCGGTGAGAAAGCGTCTGACGTTAAAGACTCTTCTCTGCGCGTACCAAACGGTGTATCCGGTACGGTTATCGACGTTCAGGTCTTTACTCGCGATGGCGTAGAAAAAGACAAACGTGCGCTGGAAATCGAAGAAATGCAGCTCAAACAGGCGAAGAAAGACCTGTCTGAAGAACTGCAGATCCTCGAAGCGGGTCTGTTCAGCCGTATCCGTGCTGTGCTGGTAGCCGGTGGCGTTGAAGCTGAGAAGCTCGACAAACTGCCGCGCGATCGCTGGCTGGAGCTGGGCCTGACCGACGAAGAGAAACAAAATCAGCTGGAACAGCTGGCTGAGCAGTATGACGAACTGAAACACGAGTTCGAGAAGAAACTCGAAGCGAAACGCCGCAAAATCACCCAGGGCGACGATCTGGCACCGGGCGTGCTGAAGATTGTTAAGGTATATCTGGCGGTTAAACGCCGTATCCAGCCTGGTGACAAGATGGCAGGTCGTCACGGTAACAAGGGTGTAATTTCTAAGATCAACCCGATCGAAGATATGCCTTACGATGAAAACGGTACGCCGGTAGACATCGTACTGAACCCGCTGGGCGTACCGTCTCGTATGAACATCGGTCAGATTCTGGAAACCCACCTGGGTATGGCTGCGAAAGGTATCGGCGACAAGATCAACGCCATGCTGAAACAGCAGCAAGAAGTCGCGAAACTGCGCGAGTTCATCCAGCGTGCGTACGATCTGGGCGCTGACGTTCGTCAGAAAGTTGACCTGAGTACCTTCAGCGATGAAGAAGTTATGCGTCTGGCTGAAAACCTGCGCAAAGGTATGCCGATCGCAACGCCGGTGTTCGACGGTGCGAAAGAAGCAGAAATTAAAGAGCTGCTGAAACTTGGCGACCTGCCGACTTCTGGTCAGATCCGCCTGTACGACGGCCGCACTGGTGAACAGTTCGAACGTCCGGTAACCGTAGGTTACATGTACATGCTGAAACTGAACCACCTGGTCGACGATAAGATGCACGCGCGTTCCACTGGTTCTTACAGTCTGGTTACTCAGCAGCCGCTGGGTGGTAAGGCACAGTTCGGTGGTCAGCGTTTCGGGGAGATGGAAGTGTGGGCGCTGGAAGCATACGGCGCGGCATACACTCTGCAGGAAATGCTCACCGTTAAGTCTGATGACGTGAACGGTCGTACCAAGATGTATAAGAACATCGTGGACGGCAACCATCAGATGGAGCCGGGCATGCCAGAATCCTTCAACGTATTGTTGAAAGAGATTCGTTCGCTGGGTATTAACATCGAACTGGAAGACGAGTAATTCTCGCTCAAACAGGTCACTGCTGTCGGGGTAAAACCCGGCAGCGGATTGTGCTAACTCCGACGGGAGCAAATCCGTGAAAGATTTATTAAAGTTTCTGAAAGCGCAGACTAAAACCGAAGAGTTTGATGCGATCAAAATTGCTCTGGCATCGCCAGACATGATCCGTTCATGGTCTTTCGGTGAAGTTAAAAAGCCGGAAACCATCAACTACCGTACGTTCAAACCTGAGCGTGACGGCCTTTTCTGCGCCCGTATCTTTGGGCCGGTAAAAGACTACGAGTGCCTGTGCGGTAAGTACAAGCGCCTGAAACACCGTGGCGTTATCTGTGAGAAGTGCGGCGTTGAAGTGACCCAGACCAAAGTACGCCGTGAGCGTATGGGCCACATCGAGCTGGCTTCTCCGACTGCGCACATCTGGTTCCTGAAATCTCTGCCGTCCCGTATCGGCCTGCTGCTCGATATGCCGCTGCGCGATATCGAACGCGTGCTGTACTTCGAATCCTATGTGGTAATCGAAGGCGGTATGACCAACCTGGAACGCCAGCAGATCCTGACTGAAGAGCAGTATCTGGACGCGCTGGAAGAGTTCGGTGACGAATTCGACGCGAAAATGGGTGCGGAAGCAATCCAGGCTCTGCTGAAGAGCATGGATCTGGAGCAAGAGTGCGAACAGCTGCGTGAAGAGCTGAACGAAACCAACTCCGAAACCAAGCGCAAGAAGCTGACCAAGCGTATCAAACTGCTGGAAGCGTTCGTTCAGTCTGGTAACAAGCCAGAGTGGATGATCCTGACCGTTCTGCCGGTACTGCCGCCAGATCTGCGTCCGCTGGTTCCGCTGGATGGTGGTCGTTTCGCGACTTCTGACCTGAACGATCTGTATCGTCGCGTCATTAACCGTAACAACCGTCTGAAACGCCTGCTGGATCTGGCTGCGCCGGATATCATCGTACGCAACGAAAAACGTATGCTGCAGGAAGCGGTAGACGCCCTGCTGGATAACGGTCGTCGCGGTCGTGCGATCACCGGTTCTAACAAGCGTCCTCTGAAATCTTTGGCCGACATGATCAAAGGTAAACAGGGTCGTTTCCGTCAGAACCTGCTCGGTAAGCGTGTTGACTACTCCGGTCGTTCTGTAATCACCGTAGGTCCATACCTGCGTCTGCATCAGTGCGGTCTGCCGAAGAAAATGGCGCTGGAGCTGTTCAAACCGTTCATCTACGGCAAGCTGGAACTGCGTGGTCTTGCTACCACCATTAAAGCTGCTAAGAAAATGGTTGAGCGCGAAGAAGCGGTCGTTTGGGATATCCTGGACGAAGTTATCCGCGAACACCCGGTACTGCTGAACCGTGCACCGACTCTGCACCGTCTGGGTATCCAGGCATTTGAACCGGTACTGATCGAAGGTAAAGCTATCCAGCTGCACCCGCTGGTTTGTGCGGCATATAACGCCGACTTCGATGGTGACCAGATGGCTGTTCACGTACCGCTGACGCTGGAAGCCCAGCTGGAAGCGCGTGCGCTGATGATGTCTACCAACAACATCCTGTCCCCGGCGAACGGCGAACCAATCATCGTTCCGTCTCAGGACGTTGTACTGGGTCTGTACTACATGACCCGTGACTGTGTTAACGCCAAAGGCGAAGGCATGGTGCTGACTGGCCCGAAAGAAGCTGAGCGTATTTATCGCGCTGGCCTGGCCTCTCTGCATGCGCGCGTTAAAGTGCGTATCACTGAATACGAAAAAGATGCTAACGGTGAATTAGTAGCGAAAACCAGCCTGAAAGACACGACTGTTGGCCGTGCCATTCTGTGGATGATTGTACCGAAAGGTCTGCCTTACTCCATCGTCAACCAGGCGCTGGGTAAAAAAGCAATCTCCAAAATGCTGAACACCTGCTACCGCATTCTCGGCCTGAAACCGACCGTTATTTTTGCGGACCAGATCATGTACACCGGCTTTGCATATGCAGCGCGTTCCGGTGCATCGGTTGGTATCGATGACATGGTCATCCCGGAGAAGAAACACGAAATCATCTCCGAGGCAGAAGCAGAAGTTGCTGAAATTCAGGAACAGTTCCAGTCTGGTCTGGTAACTGCGGGCGAACGCTACAACAAAGTTATCGATATCTGGGCTGCGGCGAACGATCGTGTATCCAAAGCGATGATGGATAACCTGCAAACTGAAACCGTTATTAACCGTGACGGTCAGGAAGAGAAGCAGGTATCTTTCAACAGCATCTACATGATGGCCGACTCCGGTGCGCGTGGTTCTGCGGCACAGATTCGTCAGCTTGCTGGTATGCGTGGTCTGATGGCGAAGCCGGATGGCTCCATCATCGAAACGCCAATCACCGCGAACTTCCGTGAAGGCCTGAACGTACTCCAGTACTTCATCTCCACCCACGGTGCTCGTAAAGGTCTGGCGGATACCGCACTGAAAACTGCGAACTCCGGTTACCTGACTCGTCGTCTGGTTGACGTGGCGCAGGACCTGGTGGTTACTGAAGACGATTGTGGTACTCATGAAGGTATCATGATGACTCCGGTTATCGAGGGTGGCGATGTTAAAGAGCCGCTGCGCGATCGCGTACTGGGTCGTGTAACTGCAGAAGACGTTCTGAAGCCGGGTACTGCCGATATCCTCGTTCCGCGCAACACGCTGCTGCATGAACAGTGGTGTGACCTGCTGGAAGAGAACTCTGTCGACGCGGTTAAAGTACGTTCTGTTGTATCCTGTGACACCGACTTTGGTGTATGTGCGCACTGCTACGGTCGTGACCTGGCGCGTGGCCACATCATCAACAAAGGTGAAGCAATCGGTGTTATCGCGGCACAGTCCATCGGTGAACCGGGTACACAGCTGACCATGCGTACGTTCCACATCGGTGGTGCGGCATCTCGTGCGGCTGCTGAATCCAGCATCCAGGTGAAAAACAAAGGTAGCATCAAGCTCAGCAACGTGAAGTCGGTTGTGAACTCCAGCGGTAAACTGGTTATCACTTCCCGTAACACCGAACTGAAACTGATCGACGAATTTGGTCGTACCAAAGAAAGCTACAAAGTGCCTTACGGTGCGGTACTGGCGAAAGGTGATGGCGAACAGGTTGCAGGCGGCGAAACCGTTGCAAACTGGGACCCGCACACCATGCCGGTTATCACTGAAGTAAGCGGTTTTGTTCGCTTCACCGATATGATTGACGGTCAGACCATTACTCGTCAGACCGACGAACTGACCGGTCTGTCTTCGCTGGTAGTTCTGGATTCCGCAGAACGTACCGCAGGTGGTAAAGATCTGCGTCCGGCACTGAAAATCGTTGATGCTCAGGGTAACGACGTTCTGATCCCTGGTACTGATATGCCTGCGCAGTACTTCCTGCCGGGTAAAGCGATTGTTCAGCTGGAAGATGGCGTACAGATCAGCTCTGGTGACACCCTGGCGCGTATTCCGCAGGAATCTGGCGGTACTAAGGACATCACCGGTGGTCTGCCGCGCGTTGCGGATCTGTTCGAAGCACGTCGTCCGAAAGAGCCGGCAATCCTGGCGGAAATCAGCGGTGTCGTTTCCTTCGGTAAAGAAACCAAAGGTAAACGTCGTCTGGTTATCACCCCGGTAGACGGTAGCGAACCTTACGAAGAGATGATTCCGAAATGGCGTCAGCTCAACGTGTTCGAAGGTGAACGTGTAGAACGTGGTGACGTCATTTCCGACGGTCCGGAAGCGCCGCACGACATTCTGCGTCTGCGTGGTGTTCATGCTGTGACTCGTTACATCGTTAACGAAGTACAGGACGTATACCGTCTGCAGGGCGTTAAGATTAACGATAAACACATCGAAGTTATCGTTCGTCAGATGCTGCGTAAAGCCACCATCGTTAACGCGGGTAGCTCCGACTTCCTGGAAGGCGAACAGGTTGAATACTCTCGCGTCAAGATCGCAAACCGCGAACTGGAAGCGAACGGCAAAGTGGGTGCAACTTATGCCCGCGATCTGCTGGGTATCACCAAAGCGTCTCTGGCAACCGAGTCGTTCATCTCTGCGGCATCGTTCCAGGAGACCACTCGCGTACTGACCGAAGCAGCTGTTGCGGGCAAACGCGATGAACTGCGCGGTCTGAAAGAGAACGTTATCGTGGGTCGTCTGATCCCGGCAGGTACGGGTTATGCGTATCACCAGGATCGTATGCGCCGCCGTGCTGCGGGTGAAGCTCCGGCTGCACCGCAGGTGACTGCAGAAGACGCGTCTGCCAGCCTGGCAGAACTGCTGAACGCAGGTCTGGGCGGTTCTGATAACGAGTAATCGTTAATCCGCAAATAACGTAAAAACCCGCTTCGGCGGGTTTTTTTATGGGGGTTATTCAGAGGGAAAAGCCTTCACGGGAAATATTAAGAAAGGCAGGGCGAAACGAGGAAGAAGCTTTTCGCCCTGGACAACATTCCTGCTGACGGTACTACCATAAAAAAACGCAACGCTTTCAACAACATTCCGTTTTTCATCTTCCGTAGCAGCTCGGAATAAATTTACGTTCTTACATTCTGTCTCATGGCCTTTGCGAGGCGCGTCCCAGATAGTTGTCCCAGTCTTTCCATACCGGCTGCAAACCCTGAGCGATTAATGCGGCAGCAACCGTTTCAGGTCGGCGATCGTCGTGCGGTGAGAACTGTTCCAGCTCGGGGTGATTGTCGGCATAGCCACCTGGCTGCGTTTTCGAGAAGGCGCTGACGTTATTAATTGCCAGCGGAATAACGCGATCGCGAAACCACGGTGATTCCCGCGTGGAGAGTGAGAGTTCAATCTCCGGCGCAAGCAGACGGAAGGCGCAGATGGTTTGCACTAACTGGCGTTCATCCATAATCGACGCTGGCTCAATCCCGCCAGTACACGGGCGCAGGCGCGGGAAGGAGACGGAATAACGACTTTGCCAGTAATGCTGTTGCAGCCACAGTAAATGCTCGGCAACCATATAGCAGTCAACGCGCCAGCTGTCAGAAAGGCCGATTAGCGCGCCGAGGCCTATCTTATCAATCCCCGCGCGACCCAGCCGATCCGGCGTTTCCAGTCGCCAGAAAAAGTCCTGTTTTTTACCTTTCAGATGATGGCGGGCATATGTCGCCTCGTGATACGTCTCCTGATAAACCATTACCCCATCGAGACCAAGTTGCTTTAACTCGGCGTATTCCGCTTCCGCCAGCGGCTGTACTTCCATCTGTAGTGAAGAGAACTGTTCACGCAGGGCAGGGAGATGACGACGAAAGTAATCCATTCCCACTTTTGCCTGATGTTCACCAGTGACCAGCAACAGATGCTCAAAGCCCATTTCCCGAATAGCGGCGCTTTCTCTGGCGATATCTGCTTCATCCAGCGTTTTGCGCTTGATGCGATTGCTCATGGAAAATCCACAGTACGTGCAGTCGTTAGCGCAAAGATTGGAAAGATAAAGCGGGACGTAGAAGCTGACGACGTTGCCAAATCGCTGACGAGTCAGACGCTGCGCCCGTTGAGCCAGTGGTTCCAGGTATTCACTGGCGGCTGGCGATAACAGCGCCATCATGTCGTCGCGGGTAAGTGGCGCTGTACTCAGCGCCCGCTCTACGTCAGCAGCCGTTTTGCTGTTGATACGCAGGCGGATGTCGTCCCAGTCCAGTTGCCGCCAGCGGTCGCTGAAGGTTTTCATGCCGATGCCTCCAGAAATCCGGTCAGTGGGCTGGTGGCATGAGCAAAATGACTGCGGCTGCCAGGTCCGGCCTGACGTGCCAGCAGGCCCGCTTCTACCGCCAGGCGAAATGCCTTCGCCATGGTGACGGGATCGTCCGCGACGGCAATTGCCGTATTCACTAACACCGCATCGGCGCCCATTTCCAGCGCCTGCGCGGCATGGCTTGGAACGCCGATGCCAGCATCAACGACTACCGGAACCGTGGCCTGCTGGATAATAATCTCCAGCATGGCGCGGGTTTCTAGCCCCTGATTAGAACCAATCGGTGCACCGAGCGGCATCACCGCTGCACAGCCCACTTCTTCCAGACGTTTGCACAACACCGGATCGGCACCGCAGTAAGGCAGCACGACAAATCCCTGTTGTACCAGCGTTTCGGCGGCTTTCAGGGTTTCGATGGGATCGGGCAACAACCAGCGGGCGTCAGGGTGAATCTCCAGCTTCAGCCAGTGTGTTCCTAACGCTTCACGTGCCAGATGGGCAGCGAAAATGGCTTCTTCCGCCGTTTTCGCCCCAGAAGTATTCGGTAGCAGTGTCACACCCGCCGCGATAAGCGGGGCGAGGATAGCGTCATTGTGTTGGCGCAAGTCGACGCGTTTCATTGCCAGCGTCACCACCTGGCTGCCGGAAGCGCGGATCGCCTCCACCATAAGTTGTGAAGAGGCGAATTTCCCTGTGCCGGTAAACAGATGTGAATCAAACATTTTGTCCGCGATACGTAACATTTCAACCTCCTGCAATAACCTGAAAAAGCAGGATCTGGTCGCCATCCTGCACGATATGTTGCGCCCATTGCTCGCGCGGGACGATTTGCTGATTAATTGCCAGCGCCGCACCTGCTTTTAGCTGATCGAGTTGTTCCAGCAGTTCGTGAATAGTTTGTCCGGTGGCACACTGCATCGGTTGATCGTTAAACAGAATCTGCATTGCGCTCTCCGCATACCGGACATCCGTTGGCGCGGCGCAACGACAGGCTGCGCCACTGGCTGGATTTACCGTCGAACAGTCGGAGTTCTCCTGTAGGCGTCTCTATACCGCTCAATAACTTAATCGCTTCCAGTGCCTGTAACGTGCCCATCACTCCGACCACCGGACCAACCACGCCTGCCGTGCGGCAGTTGCGTTCTGGCTCCTGGTTATCTGGCCACAGGCAGCGGTAACACCCCTGCTCCCAGGGCGGCGTCAGTACCATCAACTGACCGCCAAATCCGACCGCGCTGGCGGTGATAAGCGGCGTGTTGAGTGCCACGCAGGCGGCATTAATCTCCTGGCGAGTCGCCATATTGTCTGTACAGTCGAGTACCACATCGGCTTGTGCAACCGCATCTTTTAACGCCTCACCCGTTAACCGTTGTTGTAGTGCTATCAGTTGAATATCGGGATTCAACAGTGTCAGTCGCTGATGGCTGACCTGCGATTTCGGGCGATCGATATCTTCAGTGGTAAAGAGGATTTGTCGTTGCAGATTGCTTAAATGCACATCGTCGTCATCTGCCAGTACCAGCGTCCCGACGCCAGCGCCCGCCAGGTATAGCGCAGCAGGTGTACCCAGCCCGCCAAGACCGATAATCAGCACCTGGCTGTCGAGCAGTTTTTGCTGCCCGTCAAGAGCGATATCGTCGAGCAGGATTTGGCGGCTATAACGCATAAAATCACGGTCATTCATTGCCAACTCCTGCAATTTCCAGCAACTGTGCCGTTGCCAAACGCCAGTCTGCCGCCTGGGTAATGGCACTGACGACGGCGATACTGCCGACACCCGTCGCCATCACCGCAGGCGCGCGTGCCAGACTGATACCGCCAATCGCCACGGTGGGATAATCCACCAGACGCTCAATGTGCCGTGTCAACTGCTCTAGCCCCTGCGGTGCAGAAGGCATCTGTTTGGTTTGTGTCGGAAACACATGTCCCAGCGCGATATAAGAAGGTCGTGCTGCCAGCGCAACGTCGATTTCCATATCGTCATGGGTCGAAACGCCAAGCCGCAGACCAGCCGCGCGGATGGCGCTGAGATCGGTAGATTGCAAATCTTCCTGCCCCAGATGGACGCCATACGCCTGATGCTTGATCGCCAGCCGCCAGTAATCATTAATAAACAGCCGCGCGTTATAGCGGCGACCCAGCTCAATTGCCGCTACGACATCGGCTTCCACCTCTTCATCGCGCTGATCTTTGATGCGTAGCTGGAGGGTTCGCACGCCAGCGTCCAGCAGACGTTCGATCCACTGTACGCTGTCCACCACCGGGTACAGCCCTAAACGAAAAGGTACAGGAGGAAAATCAGGCTGATACATCACGCTTCCTCCTTACGCAGATAGATTTCTCCGCCTCTGGCGCGGAAATTCTCCGACATATCCGCCATTCCCACTTCAATGGTTTGCGCGGCGGCGTAATCACGTACTTCCTGGCTGATTTTCATCGAGCAGAATTTCGGCCCACACATGGAGCAAAAATGGGCGACTTTACCGGACTCTTGCGGCAGGGTTTCATCGTGGTAAGCGCGAGCGGTAAATGGGTCGAGAGCCAGATTAAACTGGTCTTCCCAGCGAAATTCGAAGCGGGCTTTCGACATGGCGTTATCGCGAATTTGCGCGCCCGGATGCCCTTTTGCCAGGTCGGCAGCGTGGGCGGCAATCTTATAGGTGATAAGCCCTTGCTTAACGTCTTCTTTATTGGGCAGACCCAGGTGCTCTTTCGGCGTTACGTAACAGAGCATCGCGCAGCCAAACCAGCCGATCATCGCCGCACCAATCCCCGACGTGAAGTGGTCATAGCCTGGTGCAATATCGGTGGTCAGCGGCCCGAGGGTATAGAACGGCGCTTCATGGCAGTGCTCTAACTCCTCGGTCATATTACGGCGAATCATCTGCATCGGCACATGCCCGGGGCCTTCAATCATCACCTGTACGTCATATTCCCAGGCGATTTTGGTCAGTTCGCCCAGCGTATGCAGCTCGGCAAACTGCGCTTCATCGTTGGCGTCCTGAATCGAACCGGGGCGCAGGCCGTCGCCCAGCGACAGCGAAACGTCATAAGCAGCGCAGATTTCACAAATTTCGCGGAAATGTTGATAAAGGAAATTTTCCTGATGATGGGAGAGGCACCATTTCGCCATAATCGAACCGCCGCGCGAGACGATACCGGTCAGGCGTTTCGCGGTCATCGGTACATAGCGCAGGAGAACGCCTGCATGAATCGTGAAATAATCCACGCCCTGTTCGGCCTGTTCCAGCAGCGTGTCGCGGAACGCTTCCCAGGTAAGATCTTCAGCGATCCCATTAACCTTCTCCAGTGCCTGGTAGATCGGCACAGTACCGATTGGCACCGGGCTGTTACGCAAAATCCATTCGCGGGTTTCGTGAATATAGCGACCGGTGGAAAGATCCATCACCGTATCCGCTCCCCAGCGCGTAGACCACACCAGCTTTTCCACTTCTTCTTCGATGGAAGAGGTGACCGCCGAGTTGCCGATATTAGCGTTCACTTTCACCAGAAAGTTGCGGCCGATGATCATCGGCTCTGATTCAGGATGATTAATGTTGGCGGGGATAATGGCGCGTCCGGCAGCGACTTCATCACGGACAAATTCCGCAGTGATATTTTCCGGCAGACGTGCGCCAAAGCTCATTCCCGGATGCTGGTGGCGCAAAACTTCGCTGCGGATGCGCTCGCGTCCCATATTCTCGCGAATGGCGATGAATTCCATCTCCGGTGTGATGATGCCTTGACGGGCGTAGTGCAATTGTGTGACGCGGTGGCCTGCTTTGGCGCGTTTTGGCGTTAATACGCCGCTAAAACGCAGCTCTTCGAGGCCATCATCTGCCAGCCGCGCTTTAGTGTAATCGGAACTGCGCACGGTAAGTTCTTCGCTATCGCCGCGTGCGTCGATCCACGGCTGACGCAGTTTTGCCAGCCCTTGCTGAACGTTAATGGCGATTTGCGGATCGCCATATGGGCCGGAGGTGTCATAAACCGGAATCGCTTCGTTTTCTTCGTACTGCGGCTGTTCTTTGCTGCCGCCGATTAGCGTCGGGCTAAGCTGGATCTCACGCATCGGCACGCGCACGCCGGGTTGTGTGCCAGTGATATAAATGCGTTTTGAGTTGGGAAAGGCGGTGCCTTCCAGGGTGTCGATAAAATGTTGCGCCTGGGCGCGTTGTTCGCGGCGGGTCAGTTTTATTGCAGACATAGCTCATTCCAAAAGTTAAGGACGTGGCTTGTCAGACGACGGATGAAGCAAGAGACGATCGCTGCAAAGGCGATACGGTAGCAGATTAACTCTTGTTCCCTTCGCAGGTATTAGCCTGATCAGGTTCCGCGGATCCCGAATGAACGGTCTCAGCCAGTTAAGGCACTCCGACAAGAAATTAGCCCCGAAAACGGGGCGTTGAATGTAAATTACGCGTTAACAGCGCAGAACTCAAGCAAGATGTTTGACGCGGGCGGCGTCAAGCACCAGCAGAATCAGCTTATCTTCCAGCACAAAGCGCGCTTCCAGCGCCTCGCCGATATCAGATAAAACCTGTTGAAATTCAAGGTAATTATCATGATCGATGGCGGTTTCCAGGCTGGAATCGTAGTAATCCATAATCTGTTGGGTATTGGCTTCGAGTTGCGGCCAAATCTTCGCGGCATGAGCGAGCTGCCCGTTGCCTTCCAGCTTATGAAGAATGCGCTCATAAATGCTGAAATGTCCGGCAGACAAGTAATCGACCAGACTCTGGCAAAAATCATCAAGGGCTTTTTCGTTTAGCCTCATGTACGATTCTTTGCCAGGCTTAATGCCAACCAGATTGTAGTAAGCCACGAGCAGATGCTTACGTACATGTAGCCAGCGATCAACCAGTTTGTTACTTCCTCTGACGTGCTCCGTCAGGTTATCGAGCTGGTTAAGCATGATTGACTCCGCAAGTTTGTATTCAAAAACTGCTCAGTGAGAAATGTAAAAACCATGTTAAACATGCCAGTGATGCAAAGGTAGTGCAAGAGCTATGGATCGTATAATTGAAAAATTAGATCACGGCTGGTGGGTCGTCAGTCATGAGCAAAAATTATGGTTGCCGAAGGGAGAATTGCCATATGGCGAAGCGGCAAATTTCGAGCTTGTGGGTCAGCGCGCACTACAAATCGGCGAATGGCAGGGAGAACCTGTTTGGCTAGTTCAACAGCAGCGTCGCCATGATATGGGCTCGGTGCGCCAGGTCATTGATCTGGACGTCGGGCTATTTCAACTAGCCGGACGCGGCGTGCAACTGGCGGAGTTTTACCGCTCGCATAAATACTGCGGGTATTGCGGGCATGAAATGTATCCGAGCAAAACAGAATGGGCGATGCTGTGCAGCCACTGCCGTGAGCGTTACTACCCGCAAATCGCCCCCTGCATTATTGTTGCCATCCGTCGTGATGATTCGATTCTGCTCGCTCAGCATACCCGCCATCGTAACGGTGTCCATACGGTACTTGCCGGATTCGTCGAAGTGGGCGAAACCCTCGAACAGGCGGTCGCGCGGGAAGTAATGGAAGAGAGTGGCATCAAAGTCAAAAACCTGCGTTACGTGACTTCTCAGCCGTGGCCATTTCCTCAGTCATTAATGACTGCGTTTATGGCGGACTATGAGAGCGGCGACATCGTGATTGATCCAAAAGAACTGCTGGAGGCGAACTGGTATCGTTACGACGATTTACCCTTACTGCCACCTCCTGGCACCGTGGCGCGCCGTCTGATAGAAGATACGGTGGCGATGTGTCGGGCAGAGTATGAGTGATGATACACTGACCGCCTGACGCACTAAGGAACAGCCAAAATGACCGAACTTAAAAACGATCGTTATCTGCGGGCGCTGCTGCGCCAGCCCGTTGATGTCACTCCAGTATGGATGATGCGCCAGGCGGGTCGCTATCTACCAGAATATAAAGCCACGCGTGCTCAGGCGGGCGATTTTATGTCGCTTTGCAAAAACGCCGAACTGGCGTGCGAAGTGACTTTGCAGCCGCTGCGTCGCTATCCGTTGGACGCGGCGATCCTCTTTTCCGATATCCTCACCGTTCCGGACGCGATGGGATTAGGGCTCTATTTTGAAGCCGGAGAAGGTCCTCGTTTTACCTCGCCAGTCACCTGCAAAGCTGACGTTGATAAACTGCCAATTCCGGATCCGGAAGATGAACTGGGTTACGTGATGAACGCGGTGCGTACCATTCGCCGCGAACTGAAAGGCGAAGTGCCGCTGATTGGTTTTTCCGGCAGTCCGTGGACGCTGGCGACCTACATGGTGGAAGGCGGCAGCAGCAAAGCCTTCACCGTGATCAAAAAAATGATGTATGCCGATCCGCAGGCGTTACACGCGTTACTCGATAAACTGGCGAAAAGCGTCACCCTGTATCTGAATGCGCAGATTAAAGCCGGTGCCCAGGCGGTGATGATTTTCGACACCTGGGGCGGCGTGCTTACCGGGCGCGATTATCAACAGTTCTCGCTCTATTACATGCATAAAATTGTTGATGGTTTATTGCGTGAAAACGACGGTCGCCGCGTGCCCGTCACGCTGTTTACCAAAGGTGGCGGACAGTGGCTGGAAGCCATGGCAGAAACCGGTTGCGATGCGCTGGGACTGGACTGGACAACCGACATCGCCGATGCGCGCCGCCGCGTGGGCAATAAAGTCGCATTGCAGGGCAATATGGACCCGTCGATGCTGTACGCGCCACCAGCCCGAATTGAAGAAGAAGTAGCGACTATACTTGCAGGTTTCGGTCACGGCGAAGGTCATGTCTTTAACCTTGGTCACGGCATTCACCAGGATGTACCGCCAGAACATGCTGGCGTGTTTGTGGAGGCAGTGCATCGGTTATCTGAACAATATCACCGCTAAGGAGTAATTATGGATCTCGCGTCATTACGCGCTCAACAAATCGAACTGGCTTCTTCTGTGATCCGCGAGGATCGACTCGATAAAGATCCACCGGATCTGATCGCCGGAGCCGATGTCGGGTTTGAACAGGGTGGAGAAGTGACGCGAGCGGCGATGGTGCTGCTGAAATATCCCACTCTTGAGTTGGTGGAGTATAAAGTGGCACGCATTGCTACCACCATGCCTTACATCCCGGGGTTTCTCTCCTTCCGTGAATATCCTGCCCTGCTGGCTGCGTGGGAGATGCTGTCACAAAAGCCGGATTTAGTGTTTGTTGATGGCCACGGGATCTCGCATCCGCGCCGCCTTGGCGTCGCCAGCCATTTTGGCTTATTAGTGGATGTACCGACCATTGGCGTGGCGAAAAAACGACTATGCGGTAAATTCGAACCGCTCTCCAGCGAACCGGGCGCGCTGGCGCCGCTGATGGATAAAGGTGAGCAGCTGGCCTGGGTCTGGCGCAGCAAAGCACGCTGCAACCCGCTGTTTATCGCTACGGGTCATCGGGTCAGCGTGGATAGCGCGCTGGCGTGGGTACAACGCTGCATGAAAGGCTATCGTCTGCCAGAGCCAACGCGCTGGGCGGATGCCGTGGCCTCGGAACGTCCGGCATTTGTGCGCTATACAGCAAATCAGCCCTAATTCAGGTAAACTGCGGATAATTTCCGTATTTGAGAACTCAACATGTTACAAAACCCGATTCATCTGCGTCTGGAGCGCCTGGAAAGCTGGCAGCACGTCACTTTCATGGCTTGCTTATGCGAACGCATGTACCCCAATTACGCCATGTTCTGCCAGCAAACCGGTTTTGGTGATGGGCAAATTTACCGCCGTATTCTCGATCTCATTTGGGAAACACTGACCGTCAAAGACGCAAAAGTGAATTTCGACAGCCAACTGGAGAAATTTGAGGAAGCGATTCCTTCAGCGGACGATTTCGATCTGTACGGCGTTTATCCGGCAATTGATGCCTGCGTGGCGTTAAGTGAACTGGTTCATTCGCGTTTGAGTGGCGAAACGCTCGAACACGCGGTGGAAGTGAGTAAGACCTCCATCACTACCGTTGCGATGCTGGAAATGACTCAGGCTGGTCGCGAAATGAGCGATGAAGAGCTGAAAGAAAACCCAGCCGTTGAGCAAGAATGGGACATTCAGTGGGAAATATTCCGACTTTTAGCCGAGTGTGAAGAACGCGACATCGAGCTGATAAAAGGCCTTAGGGCAGACCTGCGTGAGGCGGGTGAGAGCAATATTGGTATAATTTTTCAGCAATAAGACCAGAAAACGTGAATTAACGCCTGATTTGTCTTACCTGGAGTCTTCCCTTTCGCCCCCCGTCTGGTCTACATTTGGGGGGCGAAAAAAAGTGGCTATCGGTGCGTGTATGCAGGAGAGTGCTATTCTGGCATTTCCGTCGCACTCGATGCTTAGCAAGCGATAAACACATTGTAAGGATAACTTATGAACAAGACTCAACTGATTGATGTAATTGCAGAGAAAGCAGAACTGTCCAAAACCCAGGCTAAAGCTGCTCTGGAGTCCACTCTGGCTGCAATTACTGAGTCTCTGAAAGAAGGCGATGCTGTACAACTGGTTGGTTTCGGAACCTTCAAAGTGAACCACCGCGCTGAGCGTACTGGCCGCAACCCGCAGACCGGTAAAGAAATCAAAATCGCCGCAGCTAACGTACCGGCATTTGTTTCTGGCAAGGCACTGAAAGACGCAGTTAAGTAAGATTGCGTGGCAGTGAACAGTTTTAACGAAGGGGTGGTTTCACCCCTTTTGTCTTTCTGGCGTCACTCATTGATGCTGGCAGGTGTACTGTTTCTCACTGCCTGTAGCCACAACTCTTCACTTCCTCCCTTTACTGCCAGTGGTTTTGCTGAAGACCAAGGCGCGGTACGTATCTGGCGAAAAGACAGCGGTGACAATGTGCATTTGCTTGCTGTGTTCAGCCCGTGGCGCAATGGCGATACCACGACGCGAGAGTATCGCTGGCAGGGCGATAACCTCACACTTATCAATATCAACGTCTACAGTAAACCGCCGGTGAACATTCGCGCGCGTTTTGACGATCGCGGCGACCTGAGCTTTATGCAACGTGAATCCGACGGGGAAAAGCAGCAGCTTTCTAACGACCAAATCGATTTATACCGTTATCGCGCTGACCAAATCCGCCAGATTAGCGATGCTTTACGCCAGGGGAGAGTGGTGCTGCGTCAGGGACGCTGGCATGAGATGGAACAGACCGTAACCACCTGCGAAGGGCAAACCATTAAACCTGATTTAGATTCGCAGGCGATAGCGCATATCGAGCGCCGCCAGAGCAGCTCTTCTGTTGATGTCAGCGTGGCATGGCTGGAAGCGCCCGAAGGTTCGCAATTACTGTTAGTGGCAAACTCTGATTTCTGTCGCTGGCAACCCAACGAGAAAACGTTCTGATTTACCAGTGACCCATACCCATATGACCGCCACCACCGCAGCCGCCGTAACCCATGCCCATTCCTGCACCGCGCGGAATACCCGCTTCAGCCATCGCGATATCCCGTTTCACCCGTAACTCATCTAACGACTGACGCAAAGTCTCCATCTCTTTGGCGACCGCATTAATTTTGCTGCTATCCGGTGGGTTAGCGGCTAACAGAGCGTTGTATTCATAACGCTTCGTCACCAGTTGCTGTTGCAGCGCGCTGCTTTGAGCATAAAAGTCATTATGGATTTTCTGCCACGCCGTCTGTTGTTCGCTGGTCAAAGGCGCGGAATTTTGCTGCCACATACCGTGTCCGCCGTGGGCAAATGCAGATGTTGATCCCATCGCCATTGCTGAAAGCGCCATCATCACCAGGGCAATTTTCGTGTTCCGTTTCATGGTTAATCCTCCAGTGGTTGTCTTACTTTGGGTATTGCATCTTCCGTGCCAACGACGAAACGCTGACGTGACGGGAAATCTGGCATGATAAGCGAGTAAAAATGACTCGCCTGATGTGGGTAGCGAGTCATTTTTACTCATTGAAACATAAGCGTTTGTGTTACAGCGCAGGGTAAACGCTGATCAAAGATGGCATGATTTCTGCTGTCAAAAAGGGATGAACAGGCAAAAAAGAAGAAGATGCGTTTTATGCAACGTTCTAAAGACTCCTTAGCCAAATGGTTAAGCGCCATCCTCCCCGTGGCCATTGTTGGGCTGGTGGGGCTGTTTGCGGTGACAGTGATTCGCGATTATGGGCGCGAGACTGCCGCCGCCAGACAAACGCTTCTGGAAAAAGGCAGTGTACTTATCCGTGCTCTCGAATCCGGCTCGCGCGTCGGCATGGGGATGCGCATGCATCATGCGCAGCAGCAGGCCTTACTGGAAGAAATGGCCGGACAGCCTGGAGTACGTTGGTTTGCGGTCACGGATGAACAAGGAATAATCGTGATGCATAGCAACTCCGGCATGGTGGGAAAACAGCTTTATTCCCCGCAGGAAATGCAGCAGTTACATCCGGGAGATGAAGAAGCGTGGCGGCGGATCGATAGTGCGGACGGCGAGCCTGTTCTGGAAATTTATCGCCAGTTTCAACCGATGTTTGCTGCTGGAATGCACCGGATGCGCCATATGCAGCAGTATGCCGCGACACCACAGGCAATTTTTATCGCTTTCGATGCCAGTAACATTGTGAGTGCTGAAGATCGTGAGCAGAGAAACACCCTTATTATCCTCTTCGCCCTGGCGACGGTGCTACTGGCAAGCGTGTTGTCATTCTTCTGGTATCGCCGGTATCTGCGCTCGCGCAAGCTTCTACAGGATGAGATGAAGCGCAAAGAGAAGCTGGTGGCGCTGGGGCATCTGGCGGCAGGTGTTGCCCATGAAATTCGCAATCCGCTTTCCTCAATTAAAGGGCTGGCGAAATATTTTGCCGAACGAGCACCAGAGGGTGGGGAAGCGCACCAACTGGCGCAGGTAATGGCGAAAGAGGCCGACCGTTTAAACCGCGTGGTCAGCGAGTTACTGGAACTGGTTAAGCCAACGCATCTGGCTTTGCAGGCGGTGGATCTCAACACCCTGATTAACCACTCATTACAGTTGGGAAGCCAGGATGCAAACAGCCGGGAAATTCAGTTGCGCTTTACCGCCAACGACACGTTGCCGCAAATTCAGGCAGATCCGGATCGGCTGACCCAGGTTCTGTTGAATCTCTATCTCAATGCTATTCAGGCGATTGGTCAGCATGGGGTGATTAGCGTGGCGGCCAGCGAAAGTGGCACAGGCGTGAAAATCAGCGTTACCGACAACGGTAAGGGAATTGCGGCGGATCAGCTTGAAGCCATCTTCACTCCGTACTTCACCACCAAAGCCGAAGGCACCGGACTGGGGTTGGCGGTCGTGCATAATATTGTTGAACAACACGGTGGTACAATTCAGGTCGCAAGCCAGGAGGGGAAAGGCGCAACGTTCACTCTATGGCTTCCGGTCAATATTACGCGTAAGGACCCACAAGGATGACGCACGATAATATCGATATTCTGGTGGTGGATGATGACATTAGCCATTGCACCATCTTGCAGGCATTGCTGCGCGGTTGGGGCTATAACGTCGCGCTGGCGAACAGCGGGCAACAGGCGCTGGCACAGGTGCGGGAACAGGTTTTTGATCTTGTGCTTTGCGATGTGCGAATGGCGGAGATGGACGGCATCGCCACGTTGAAAGAGATCAAAGCGTTAAATCCGGCGATTCCGGTACTGATTATGACCGCTTACTCCAGCGTCGAGACGGCGGTAGATGCACTGAAGACCGGGGCACTGGATTATCTCATTAAGCCGCTGGATTTCGATAACTTGCAGGCGACGCTGGAAAAGGCGCTCGCGCATACGCAGATTCTCGCTTCTGAAACGCCTGCGGTGTCTGCCAGCCAGTTTGGTATGGTCGGTAAAAGCCCGGCGATGCAACACCTGCTCAGTGAAATCGCCCTCGTCGCGCCATCGGAAGCCACGGTGCTGATCCACGGCGATTCCGGCACCGGTAAAGAGCTGGTCGCCAGGGCGATTCACGCCAGTAGCGCACGTAGCGAAAAACCGCTGGTAACGCTCAACTGCGCGGCACTCAACGAATCCTTACTGGAATCTGAATTGTTCGGTCACGAAAAAGGGGCGTTTACCGGCGCCGACAAACGGCGGGAAGGGCGCTTTGTTGAGGCAGACGGCGGCACGTTGTTTCTCGATGAAATTGGCGATATCTCGCCGATGATGCAGGTTCGTCTGCTGCGTGCGATTCAGGAGCGTGAAGTTCAGCGTGTCGGCAGCAACCAGACTATTTCGGTTGATGTTCGGCTGATTGCCGCGACCCATCGCGATCTTGCCGCTGAGGTAAAGGCCGGGCGTTTTCGCCAGGATCTCTACTATCGCCTGAACGTGGTGGCAATTGAAGTGCCGTCGCTGCGGCGACGGCGGGAAGATATTCCCCTGCTGGCTAACCATTTTCTTCAGCGATTTGCCGAACGCAATCGCAAGGCGGTAAAAGGCTTTACGCCCCAGGCGATGGATCTGCTGATTCACTACGACTGGCCGGGAAATATTCGCGAACTGGAAAACGCGGTAGAACGAGCGGTGGTGCTGCTGACCGGGGAATATATTTCCGAACGCGAGCTGCCGCTGGCGATTGCCAGTACGCCGATTCCGTTGGCGCAAAGTCAGGATATTCAGCCGCTGGTGGAAGTGGAAAAAGAGGTGATTCTGGCGGCGCTGGAGAAAACGGGCGGCAACAAAACCGAAGCCGCCCGTCAGTTAGGGATCACGCGCAAAACGCTATTGGCAAAACTGTCGCGTTAGTTCTGCTCGCGTTCGATGGCGCGCCAGCCGATATCTTTCCGGCAGAAGCAGTCATCCCAGTGGATATCAGTCATTAAGTCATAGGCGCGTTTCTGCGCTTCTGCCACGGTATGACCCAGCGCGGTGACGCACAGTACGCGCCCGCCGCTGGTCACCACCTGCTCGTCATCTGCCAGTTTTGTGCCCGCGTGGAACACTTTGCCGCCTTCGACTTCTTCCAGGGGCAGGCCGTGGATCACATCGCCAGTGCGATAATCGCCCGGATATCCACCCGCAGCCATCACCACGCCGAGAGAAGCGCGTTCATCCCACTCGGACGTTTTCTCGTCCAGCTTGCCTTCACAGGCGGCCAGGCTGAGCTCAACCAGATCGGACTTCATGCGCAGCATAATCGGCTGGGTTTCTGGATCGCCAAAGCGGCAGTTAAATTCGATAACCTTTGGATTGCCCTGTTTGTCGATCATCAAACCTGCATAGAGAAAACCGGTGTAGGTGTTTCCTTCCGCCGCCATGCCTTTCACGGTTGGCCAGATGATACGTTCCATCGTGCGCTGATGAACTTCATCGGTTACTACCGGCGCTGGAGAGTAAGCACCCATTCCGCCGGTGTTCGGCCCGGTATCTTTATCGCCTACGCGTTTGTGATCCTGGCTGGTGGCCATCGGCAGCACATGCTCGCCGTCCACCATCACGATAAAGCTCGCTTCTTCGCCGTCGAGGAACTCTTCGATAACAATGCGATGACCCGCGTCGCCAAAGGCGTTGCCCGCCAGCATATCGTGAACAGCCGCTTCGGCTTCTTCCAGCGTCATCGCGACGATAACGCCTTTCCCGGCAGCCAGACCGTCAGCTTTAATGACGATTGGCGCGCCTTTCTCACGCAGATACGCCAGCGCAGGTTCTACCTCGGTGAAGTTCTGGTATTCCGCCGTAGGGATCTTATGGCGAGCCAGGAAATCCTTGGTAAACGCTTTCGACCCTTCCAGTTGCGCGGCACCTGCCGTCGGGCCGAAGATCTTCAGCCCAGCGGCGCGGAAGGTATCGACCACGCCTTTCACCAGCGGCGCTTCCGGGCCGACGATGGTCAGATCTACCTTTTCGTTTTGCGCGAAATCCAGCAGTGCCGGGATATCGGTCACGCCGATAGCGACGTTTTGCAGCGCAGGTTCCAGCGCCGTTCCCGCATTACCTGGTGCGACAAATACAGTCTCAACCAGCGGTGATTGCGCCGCTTTCCAGGCCAGCGCGTGTTCGCGCCCGCCGTTACCAATCACTAATACTTTCATCTATTGCTCCATTAATGGCGGAAGTGGCGCATGTCGGTGAAGAGCATCGCAATACCGTGTTCATCGGCAGCGGCAATCACTTCGTCATCACGGATAGAACCGCCGGGCTGGATTACGCAGGTCACGCCCGCAGCGGCGGCGGCATCAATACCGTCGCGGAACGGGAAGAATGCATCAGAAGCCATAGAGGAACCTTTCACTTCCAGGCCTTCATCGGCAGCTTTAATGCCGGCGATTTTTGCGGAGTACACGCGGCTCATCTGGCCTGCGCCAATCCCGATGGTCATATTGTTTTTGGCATAAACGATGGCATTGGATTTCACAAACTTCGCCACTTTCCAGCAGAACAGCGCATCACGCAGTTCCTGCTCGGTCGGCTGACGTTTGGTGACGACGCGCAGTTCTTCTGCACCGACCATGCCCAGATCGCGATCCTGAACCAGCAGACCGCCGTTCACGCGTTTGAAATCAAGACCCGGAATACGTTCGCCCCACTGACCACAGGTCAGGACGCGAACGTTCTGTTTGGCGGCGGTGATTTTCAGGGCTTCTTCGCTGGCGGACGGCGCAATAATCACTTCGACAAACTGACGAGAAATGATGGCCTGTGCTGTTTCAGCATCCAGCTCGCGGTTAAAGGCAATGATGCCGCCGAATGCGGAGGTCGGGTCGGTTTTGTACGCGCGATCGTAAGCATCAAGAATGGAATTGCCGATAGCCACGCCGCAAGGGTTGGCGTGCTTCACAATGACACATGCCGGCTCGGCGAACTCTTTCACGCACTCCAGCGCCGCATCAGTATCGGCGATGTTGTTATAAGAGAGGGCTTTACCCTGAACCTGGGTTGCGGTGGCAACGGAGGCTTCTTTCACATTCTCTTCTATATAGAAGGCAGCCTGCTGGTGGCTGTTCTCGCCGTAACGCATATCCTGCTTCTTAATGAAGTTCAGGTTCAACGTGCGCGGGAAGCGACCGGCAGCTTCTTTGCTTTCACCGTGGTAAGCCGGAACCATGCTGCCGAAGTAGTTGGCAATCATGCTGTCGTAAGCGGCGGTGTGCTCGAAGGCTTTGATGGCGAGGTCGAAACGGGTTGCAAGCGTCAGCGATCCTTCGTTGGCATCCATCTCATTAATAATGGCGTCGTAGTCGCTGCTCTTCACCACGATGGCGACATCTTTATGGTTCTTCGCTGCGGAGCGCACCATCGTTGGGCCGCCGATATCGATGTTCTCAACCGCATCTTCCAGCGAGCAACCTTCACGGGCAACGGTCTGGGCGAACGGATACAGGTTAACAACCACCATATCGATAGGCTGGATCTGATGTTCTTCCATAATGGCATCGTCCTGGCCGCGACGGCCCAGAATGCCACCATGTACTTTCGGATGCAGAGTCTTCACACGTCCATCCATCATCTCCGGGAAACCGGTGTAATCGGAAACTTCGGTCACCGGCAGACCCTTTTCTGCTAACAGTCGGGCAGTGCCTCCTGTAGATAGCAGTTCCACACCGCGTGCGGAAAGTGCCTGAGCGAATTCGACGATACCGGCTTTGTCAGAAACACTGAGCAGAGCGCGGCGGACTGGACGACGTTGTTGCATGGTAAATCCCCTGGATTTGACTATTACAGAGAGCGTTAGCTGAATTTTTCGCGAAAAACTCAGCTAACGCCCCTAACGGGGCATCTTTATTTTTCGCCCGCATTGTAACGAAAACGTTTGCGCAACGCTCGCGAATTTTTTTGTTTCGATGGTGAGCAGCATTTCGATTGTGGTTAGCAGGTCAGGAATACAGAAATAACGCTTATGATTGTGGATAACTCTGTGCGTAAAAAGGTATAAATAGGGGGTTTGCTGGGGAATGCAGCAGTCAGTCATTTTTTTGCAATTTTTCTATTGCGGCCTCAGGAGAACTCCCTATAATGCGCCTCCATCGACACGGCGGATGTGAATCACTTCACACAAATGGCCGGTCCGGTTGAAGAGATAAAATCCTGAAATTCAGGGTTGACTCTGAGAGAGGAAAGCGTAATATACGCCACCTCGCGACAGTGAGCTGAAAGCCGCGTCGCAACTGCTCTTTAACAATTTATCAGACAATCTGTGTGGGCACTCGAAGATACGGATTCTTAACGTCGCAAGACGATAAATGAATACCAAGTCTCAAGAGTGAACACGTAATTCATTACGAAGTTTAATTCTTTGAGCATCAAACTTTTAAATTGAAGAGTTTGATCATGGCTCAGATTGAACGCTGGCGGCAGGCCT
>NZ_PTRG01000022.1:0-19613 GCF_002965765.1 Escherichia sp. MOD1-EC6819
CGATATCCAGCAGGCGAAAGATTATGCGCCAAGCCATTTCCTGCTCTACGTGCGGTATTCCGCCGCCGGATGGCAGGGCGACATGGATTTACCGCCGCAGCCGCTGATACCTTACGCCGACTGGTAAGTTTTCAGATAGCGCCTCTCTTAATGCCGCTGCGATCGGGTATACTCGGGCGGCAATCTGGGATTTCCGGGGGGAGACAATTTGCGCGTTAGTCGCTCGTTAACAATTAAGCAGATGGCAATGGTGGCGGCCGTTGTCATGGTGTTTGTTTTTATTTTTTGCACTGTTTTGCTGTTCCACCTGGTACAGCAGAATCGCTATAACACGGCTACGCAACTGGAAAGCATTGCTCGCTCTGTCCGCGAACCCTTATCTTCCGCCATTTTAAAAGGTGATATTCCCCAGGCGGAAGCTATTCTTGCCAGCATAAAACCAGCGGGCGTGGTCAGTCGCGCCGACGTGGTGCTGCCTAATCAGTTCCAGGCACTGCGTAAAAGTTTTATTCCAGAGCGCCCGGTGCCGGTGACGTTCACCCGACTGTTTGAGTTACCGGTACAAATCTCGCTGGGCGTCTACTCGCTGGAACGTCCTGCTACCCCGCAGCCGATTGCCTATCTGGTGTTACAGGCGGATTCCTTCCGCATGTACAAGTTCGTGATGAGCACTGTCTCTACGTTAGTGACCATTTACTTACTTTTGTCGCTGATCCTGACGGTGGCGATTAGCTGGTGCATTAATCGACTGATATTACATCCTTTACGCAATATCGCTCGCGAGCTAAACGCCATTCCACCGCAAGAGATTGTCGGTCATCAACTGGCCTTGCCGCGTCTGCACCAGGACGACGAAATCGGTATGCTGGTGCGTAGTTACAACCTCAATCAGCAATTGTTGCAGCGCCATTATGAAGAACAGTGCGAAAACGCGATGCGTTTCCCGGTGTCGGATTTGCCAAACAAAGCCTTGCTGATGGAGATGCTGGAACAGGTGGTCGCACGTAAACAAACCACCGCACTGATGATCATCACTTGTGAAACGTTACGTGATACTGCTGGCGTGCTGAAAGAGGCGCAGCGGGAAATCCTGCTACTGACGCTGGTGGAGAAAATCAAATCGGTGCTGTCGCCACGCATGATCCTCGCACAGGTCAGTGGCTATGACTTCGCTGTGATCGCTAATGGTGTACAGGAACCGTGGCACGCTATCACATTAGGTCAGCAAGTGCTCACTATCATGAGTGAACGCTTGCCGATTGAACGTATTCAGCTACGTCCGCACTGTAGCATCGGTGTGGCGATGTTCTATGGCGATCTCACTGCCGAACAACTTTATGGTCGTGCTATTTCGGCGGCATTTACCGCCCGTCATAAAGGGAAGAATCAGATTCAGTTCTATGATCCACAGCAGATGGAAGAAGCTCAACAACGGTTGACGGAAGAGAGCGATATCCTTAATGCACTGGAAAATCATAAGTTTGCTATTTGGCTACAGCCACAGGTGGAGATGACCAGCGGCAAACTCGTCAGCGCGGAAGCGTTGCTGCGCATCCAGCAAGCGGATGGCACCTGGGAACTGCCGGATGGCTTAATCGATCGTATTGAGTCCTGTGGGCTGATGGTTACCGTCGGTCATTGGGTGCTGGAGGAATCCTGTCGACTGCTTGCTGCCTGGCAAGAGCGCGGCATTATGTTGCCATTATCGGTGAATCTCTCGGCGCTACAGTTGATGCACCCAAATATGGTGCCGGATATGCTGGGGTTATTAACTCGTTATCGTATTCAGCCTGGAACGTTGATCCTGGAGGTCACGGAAAGCCGACGCATTGATGACCCTCACGCGGCGGTGGCGATCCTTCGTCCGCTGCGCAACGCCGGCGTACAGGTGGCGCTGGATGATTTCGGCATGGGTTACGCAGGGCTGCGTCAGTTGCAGCATATGAAATCGTTGCCAATAGACGTGCTGAAAATCGACAAAATGTTTGTTGAGGGCTTACCGGAAGATAGCAGCATGATTGCTGCAATTATCATGCTGGCACAAAGCCTGAATCTGCAAATGATTGCTGAAGGCGTAGAAACGGAAGCGCAACGCGACTGGCTGGCAAAAGCAGGTGTTGGTATTGCCCAGGGCTTCCTTTTTGCTCGCCCACTCCCTATTGAAATCTTCGAAGAGAGTTACCTGGAAGAAAAGTAGCTACCCCAAACTGATTACAAAACTTTAAAAAGTGCTGGTTTGTGCGAGCCAGTTCAAACTTTTTAACCTTTTTGTTTCAATTATGATCCAGGTACATTTCTGTGATGTTGTCTGGGTGTTATTTTAAGGCCGCAGGTACTCCATAACCTTACAAGACCTGTGGTTTTACTAAAGGACACCCTATGAAAACCTCTCTGTTTAAAAGCCTTTACTTTCAGGTTCTGACAGCGATAGCCATTGGTATTCTCCTTGGCCATTTCTACCCTGAGATAGGCGAGCAAATGAAACCGCTTGGCGACGGGTTCGTTAAGCTCATTAAGATGATCATCGCTCCTGTCATCTTTTGTACCGTCGTAACGGGCATTGCGGGCATGGAAAGCATGAAGGCGGTCGGCCGTACCGGCGCAGTCGCACTGCTTTACTTTGAAATTGTCAGTACCATCGCGCTGATTATTGGTCTTATCATCGTTAACGTCGTGCAGCCTGGTGCCGGAATGAACGTCGATCCGGCAACGCTTGATGCGAAAGCGGTAGCGGTTTACGCCGATCAGGCAAAAGACCAGGGCATTGTCGCCTTTATTATGGATGTCATCCCGGCGAGCGTCATTGGCGCATTTGCCAGCGGTAACATCCTGCAGGTGCTGCTGTTTGCCGTACTGTTTGGTTTTGCGCTCCACCGTCTGGGCAGCAAAGGCCAACTGATTTTTAACGTTATCGAAAGTTTCTCGCAGGTCATCTTCGGCATCATCAATATGATCATGCGTCTGGCACCCATCGGTGCGTTCGGGGCGATGGCGTTTACCATCGGTAAATACGGCGTCGGCACCCTGGTGCAGCTTGGGCAGCTCATTATCTGCTTCTACATCACCTGTATCCTGTTTGTGGTGTTGGTACTGGGTTCAATCGCTAAAGCGACCGGTTTCAGTATTTTCAAATTTATCCGCTACATCCGTGAAGAACTGCTGATTGTGCTGGGAACATCCTCTTCCGAGTCGGCGCTGCCGCGTATGCTCGACAAGATGGAGAAACTCGGCTGCCGCAAATCGGTGGTGGGGCTGGTTATCCCGACAGGCTACTCGTTTAACCTTGATGGGACATCGATATACCTGACGATGGCGGCGGTATTTATTGCCCAGGCCACTAACAGTCAGATGGATATCGTCCACCAAATCACGCTGTTGATTGTGTTGCTGCTCTCTTCTAAAGGGGCGGCAGGGGTAACGGGTAGTGGCTTTATCGTGCTGGCGGCGACACTCTCTGCGGTGGGCCATTTGCCGGTGGCGGGTCTGGCGCTGATCCTCGGTATCGACCGCTTCATGTCAGAAGCCCGTGCGCTGACTAACCTGGTCGGTAACGGCGTTGCGACCATCGTGGTTGCTAAGTGGGTTAAAGAGCTGGACCACAAAAAACTGGATGATGTGCTGAATAATCGTGCGCCGGATGGCAAAACGCACGAATTATCCTCTTAATCTCACCACTTATGCCCGCACTCCCTTCCCCGAGTGCGGGTGTTTGAGCATAATTGCCCCCTGTGCCCGAACTTACCACCTGGGTGAGTTCGGGTTTATTTCACTTCCTCCGTGACATTTTTATGTTCTTGCGGTCTAACACGAAGTGTTTTTAACGTCATTTAGGCTGACCGATAGCGGGCAGTCTTTTATTACCAGGATAGTTGATCAGGGGTTCACATGCAGGGCACAAAAATTCGACTTTTAGCGGGCGGTTTGCTGGTGATGGCCACTGCTGGCTATGTGCAGGCAGATGCGCTCCAGCCTGATCCAGCATGGCAACAGGGGACGCTCGCCAACGGTTTACAGTGGCAAGTGCTGACCACGCCCCAGCGTCCCAGCGATCGTGTTGAAATTCGCCTGCTGGTTAATACCGGTTCGCTCGCCGAAAGTACACAACAGAGCGGTTACAGTCATGCCATTCCTCGTATTGCGCTGACGCAAAGCGGTGGTCTGGAAGCGGCACAGGCACGTTCATTGTGGCAGCAGGGGATCGACCCTAAGCGCCCGATGCCGCCGGTGATCGTCTCTTACGACACCACGCTGTTTAATCTGAGTTTGCCAAATAATCGTAACGATCTGCTGAAAGAGGCGCTCTCTTATCTGGCGAATGCGACCGGCAAGCTGACCATCACACCAGAAACGGTTAACCATGCGCTGCAAAGCCAGGATATGGTGGCAACCTGGCCTGCCGACACTAAAGAAGGCTGGTGGCGCTATCGTCTGAAAGGATCAACTTTGTTAGGTCACGATCCTGCCGATCCGCTGAAAAAGCCCGTTGAAGCGGAAAAGATTAAAGATTTCTACCAGAAATGGTACACCCCAGATGCAATGACGCTGCTGGTGGTGGGGAACGTTGATGCGCGCTCGGTTGTCGACCAAATCAACAAAACGTTTGGCGAACTGAAAGGCAAACGTGAAACACCGGCTCCGGTGCCGACGCTTTCTCCGCTGCGTGCGGAAGCGGTGAGCATTATGACCGACGCGGTGCGCCAGGATCGGTTATCTATCATGTGGGACACGCCGTGGCAGCCGATTCGTGAGTCAGCCGCACTGCTGCGCTACTGGCGCGCGGACCTGGCTCGTGAGGCGCTGTTCTGGCATGTTCAGCAAGCATTAAGCGCCAATAACAGCAAAGACATCGGCCTTGGATTTGATTGCCGAGTGCTGTATCTGCGTGCGCAATGTGCCATCAACATCGAGTCACCAAACGACAAGCTGAACAGCAACCTTAATCTGGTGGCGCGTGAACTGGCGAAAGTCCGCGATAAAGGTCTGCCGGAAGAAGAGTTCAACGCCCTGGTCGCGCAAAAGAAACTGGAGCTGCAGAAACTGTTTGCCGCCTATGCACGAGCTGATACCGATATTCTGATGGGGCAGCGGATGCGTTCACTGCAAAATCAGGTTGTCGATATTGCACCGGAGCAATATCAGAAACTGCGTCAGGATTTCCTTAACAGCCTGACGGTAGAGATGTTAAATCAGGATCTGCGTCAGCAGTTGTCGAACGACATGGCGTTAATTCTGCTGCAGCCGAAAGGCGAGCCGGAATTTAACATGAAATCGTTGCAGGCTGCCTGGGATCAAATCATGGCGCCATCGACTACGGCTGCGGCGACGTCTGTCGCCACGGATGATGTGCATCCTGAAGTGACGGATATTCCACCCGCGCAGTAATAAATAATCCGGCAGCGTTTCTTCTGCGCTGCCGGGATTAACGGTAGTGAATATACCCGCAGATATTTTTCCAGGCACGGCGGTAGCGTGCGGATAATTACTGACTGCTGTGGTTTATGTAAAAGGAAGTAACCACACTTTGTGAACGTAACGTGCTAAAGGAATATAAATGCGCTACAAAGTCACACTGTTCTTGCCGATTATGATTCTCTGTTGAACAGCTCTCTATTCCTGCAACAAAAATTTTCTTTTACTTTGGGATGCGAATAATATTTATGTCAGTACAAGAAATAATATCGATAAAGACAAGGTAAAAATAGAATTCGGTATCAGTGTCAATACGATCAACCGAGAAACGGATGCCGAATTATTTGCTGACAGAGCGAAGTATACAGTTCTCTTCGACGGTAACCTGAAAAACAGGATGATAAACGAGTACGGCGAAAATGATTTTTTAATTACCTATGATGACCGCTGCTATTTATCATTTCGTCAATTTAAAACTAATCATCGTCATCAACATGATTATTATTTTGACTTATTTAACACTAATGGGAATGTCTTCGCACGGTCGAAATTAAAGGTGAGAAACCGCTTAAATTTACGCGCAGTTTGAATGATATGCGTCAGCAGTTTATTTCAAATCATCAGCCCCGCTCGGTTCATCCCTGCAAGAAGATTAACGGAGAACGAATATCTACCCGTTCTCCGCCAAAAACCATTACGCTGGCATCGCCTCACGCGGGATAATCGCGCCGCGATACTGGATAACCGTACTTGCAGTCAAATGTCCACGTTTCGCTGCTTCTTCTGCACTTCCCCCGGTCAGGCGTACCGCCAGATAACCGGCGCTGAAAGAGTCACCCGCAGCGGTGGTGTCGATCACTTTTTCTTTCGGCAGTTTCACCGCAGGAACATCAACTAACCCTTCGCCAGCAATGGACACCAGGCAAGAATCCGCCCCGCGTTTTACCACCACTTCTTTCACGCCTGCGTTATGGGTACGCGCAATGACGTCTTCCACCGGCTGTTGACCCCACAGCGCGTCTTCATCGTCCAGCGTCAGGAAGGCGATATCTGTGCATTCCAGCATTTGCTGGTACACCTGCTGCGTCTCTTCTTTGCTCGCCCACAGGCGCGGACGGTAGTTATTGTCGAAAATGACCTTCCCGCCGTTGGCACGGCATTCGCGCAGCAGAGAAAGCAGCTTCTCGCGGCTGGTCGGACTTAAGATCGCCAGGCTAATCCCGCTAAGGTAAAGGTAATCGAAATTCGCCAGCTCTTCACAAATTGCTGCTGACTGCTCGCTCTCCAGCCAGAATTTAGCTGCGGCTTCGTTACGCCAGTAGTAGAAAGTGCGTTCGCCAGTGCTATCGGTTTCAATGTAGTAAAGACCCGGCAGGCGGTTTTCCATCCGTTGGGTCAGGGAAGTATCGACGTTCTCGCCGTGCCAGGCGTCCAGCATCTGCTGACTAAAACTGTCTGTCCCCAGCGCCGTTACGTAGTGAACGGTTAATGCCGCAGGATCGACCTGACGAGCGATGTAGACGGAAGTATTCAGGGTATCGCCGCCGAAACCGCGCTTAACGTCTGCGCCTTTCTCGGAAAGCTCAATCATGCATTCGCCAATCACGGCAATCTTTTTGGACATAGTCGTGAACCTGATCTGTAAAAAATTAGCGTTAGTTTGCGCTGTGGTGGTTTGCTGGTCAACTATATTAAAACGCTGTTCCATTATTTTTTTGAGCCAGAACGTATTCCTGGAAGATTCCGTCGTTGTGTGGGCAAATTAACTTCTCTCTGGCGGTAAAGTTCTGCCGTGGCGCGCCGATAATATTTGTCGAGTCCGGGCAGCATCACTTTTAAACACAGGACATCTTCGATGATAAGGCAGGTTATCCAGCGAATAAGCAACCCTGATACAAGCATCGAGAGCTTGCAGGAACGGCGTTTTTGGTTGCAGTGTGAGCGCGTTTATACCTGGCAGCCGATTTACCAGACTTCCGGACGATTGATGGCCGTGGAGCTTTTAACCATTGTCACGCATCCTGATAATCCCTCGCAACGGCTGCCGCCAGATCGTTATTTTGCCGAAATCACCGTCAGGCATCGTATGGATGTGGTGAAAGAACAGATTGATTTACTGGCGAAAAAAGCTGCGTTCTTCGTTGAGCACGGCCTGCTGGCATCGGTTAATATTGATGGACCTACGCTTCTTGCCCTACGTCAGCAGCCGGAAATTTTGCGTCAGATTGACCGTCTTCCCTGGCTGCGTTTCGAACTGGTGGAACACATCCGTCTACCGAAAGATTCAACGTTTGCCTCGATGTGCGAATTTGGCCCACTGTGGCTGGATGATTTTGGCACCGGGATGGCAAATTTCTCTGCGCTAAGTGAAGTGCGTTACGACTACATCAAAATCGCTCGCGAACTGTTTGTGATGTTGCGCCAGTCGCCCGAAGGTCGCACGCTCTTTTCCCAGCTTTTGCATTTGATGAACCGCTACTGCCGTGGGGTGATCGTCGAAGGTATCGAGACTGAGGAAGAGTGGGGCGATGTGCAAAATTCTCCCGCATTCGCCGCACAAGGCTGGTTTCTTTCACGTCCGGCACCAATCGAAACGCTGGACTCGGTGGCGTTGGCTCTGTAAGCCGCCTCATTTTCTGCCTGGCTGGACTATCTTTAGGACTGGCACAGGAAGAATGTGAGGAAGCGAACTATGAGCAAAGCAGGCAAAATAACCGCTGCGATTTCAGGGGCTTTCTTGTTGTTGATCGTCGTGGCGATCATTTTGATTGCAACGTTTGACTGGAACCGTCTCAAACCGACCATCAACCAGAAAGTCTCTGCGGAACTGAATCGCCCCTTCGCCATCCGTGGCGATCTGGGCGTGGTGTGGGAACGGCAAAAGCAGGAAACCGGCTGGCGTAGCTGGGTGCCGTGGCCTCATGTACACGCACAAGACATCATTCTCGGCAACCCGCCGGATATTCCCGAAGTGACGATGGTACATTTACCGCGCGTAGAAGCGACGCTGGCTCCGCTGGCGTTGCTGACTAAAACGGTCTGGCTGCCCTGGATCAAGCTGGAAAAGCCCGACGCGCGCCTGATTCGCCTCTCAGAAAAGAACAATAACTGGGCGTTTAATCTCGCCAACGATGACAACAAAGACGCGAATGCAAAGCCGTCGGCGTGGTCGTTCCGTCTGGATAATATTCTGTTCGATCAAGGGCGGATCGCTATTGATGACAAAGTAAGCAAAGCAGATCTGGAAATTTTTGTCGATCCGTTAGGTAAGCCGTTGCCGTTCAGCGAAGTTACTGGATCGAAAGGTAAATCAGATAAAGAGAAGGTAGGCGATTACGTTTTTGGCCTGAAAGCGCAGGGGCGCTATAACGGCGAACCGCTCACGGGTACAGGAAAAATAGGTGGTATGCTGGCGCTGCGTGGCGAAGGAACACCTTTTCCGGTGCAGGCTGATTTTCGCTCCGGTAATACCCGTGTTGCTTTTGATGGCGTCGTGAATGACCCAATGAAAATGGGCGGCGTCGATTTACGGCTTAAATTTTCCGGCGATTCGCTGGGTGATCTCTATGAACTGACGGGCGTTCTGCTGCCCGATACCCCGCCGTTTGAAACGGATGGTCGGCTGGTAGCGAAAATCGACACTGAAAAATCGTCGGTCTTTGATTATCGCGGCTTTAACGGGCGCATTGGCGATAGCGATATTCACGGTTCTCTGGTCTACACCACCGGTAAGCCGCGACCAAAACTGGAAGGTGACGTTGAGTCACGGCAGTTGCGGCTGGCTGATTTGGGGCCATTGATTGGCGTTGATTCCGGGGAAGGGGTAGAAAAGTCGAAACGCTCTGAACAGAAGAAGGGCGAGAAAAACGTTCAGCCTGTGGGCAAAGTGCTGCCTTATGACCGCTTCGAAACCGATAAATGGGATGCGATGGATGCTGATGTTCGTTTCAAAGGGCGGCGTATCGAGCATGGCAGTAGCCTGCCGATTAGCGATCTTTCTACTCATATTATCCTCAAAAATGCTGACCTGCGCCTGCAACCGCTGAAATTTGGCATGGCGGGCGGCAGCATTGCGGCGAATATTCATCTGGAAGGCGATAAAAAGCCGATGCAGGGGCGGGCAGATATTCAGGCTCGTCGACTGAAACTGAAAGAACTGATGCCCGATGTGGAACTGATGCAGAAGACGCTGGGGGAAATGAACGGTGACGCGGAACTACGCGGTAGCGGTAACTCGGTGGCGGCGCTTTTAGGCAACAGTAACGGCAACCTGAAACTGTTGATGAATGACGGGCTGGTGAGCCGCAACCTGATGGAGATTGTTGGGCTGAACGTCGGAAACTACATTGTCGGTGCGATTTTCGGTGATGATGAGGTGCGGGTGAACTGCGCGGCGGCGAATGTGGATATTGCTAACGGTGTGGCACGCCCGCAGATTTTTGCTTTCGATACTGAGAATGCGTTGATCAATGTTACCGGCACGGCAAGTTTTGCTTCGGAGCAACTGGATTTGACTATTGATCCGGAGAGCAAAGGGATTCGTATTATCACGCTGCGTTCGCCGCTGTATGTGCGTGGGACGTTTAAGAATCCGCAGGCTGGTGTGAAGGCCGGGCCGTTGATTGCCCGTGGCGCTGTTGCGGCGGCACTGGCAACGTTGGTGACGCCTGCGGCGGCGTTACTGGCGCTGATCTCAGCTTCAGAAGGGGAGGCTAATCAGTGTCGGACGATTTTGTCGCAGATGAAGAAGTGATGGGGTTGGATTAGATTTGCTGGTGAATTCGGGAGCAGCGTGTTCCCCTCACCCTAACCCTCTCCCCAAAGGGGCGAGGGGACTGTTTTGTGCGTGTTGAAACAACGAGTGCCGCTTTTCCGTTCACTTTCTGGCGAGGGGACTGTTTTGTGCGTGTTGAAATAACGAGTGCCACTTTTCCGTTCACTTTCTGGCGAGGGGACTGTTTTGTGCGTGTTGAAATAACGAGTGCCGCTTTTCCGTTCACTTTCTGGCGAGGGGACTGTTTTGTGCGTGTTGAAATAACGAGTACCGCTTTTCCGTTCACTTTCTGGGGGGGAGGGCTGTTATGTTCGCGATGTAACATCTCGCTCCGCTTTTCTCCCTCTCCCTTTCAGGGAGAGGGCTGGGGTGAGGGTGGCAGCCCGCACGATACTTACAACGACTGATGCCGCGTCTCATGCGTCAGCAGCAAGGCAATTAACGTCAAGCCAGCCATCGCCGCCAGATATAACCCCACTGCGCCTAACCCGTAGTTAGTCTGCAACCAGGCTGCGATATACGGCGCAACGGAAGCCCCAAGAATCGACGATACGTTGTAAGAGAACGATGCTCCGGTGTAACGCACTTCCGTCGGGAACAGTTCTGGCAACAGCGCGCCCATCGGCCCGAAAGTCAGCCCCATCAGACTTAACCCCAGCAGCAGGAAGGCAAAAACCAGAATCGGGTTGCCAGAACCGAGCAATGGGTTAAAGGCGAACAGCGCGAACAGGATGATAAGCGTCGTGATGATTACCATGCTTTTACGGCGACCAAAGGCATCAGCCAGTAATCCGGCGACTGGCACCATCACGCCAAAACCAATCACTGCCATCATCAGCATCCACAACACTTCGTTACGCGGCAGGCCAAGCCCAACTGGCGCGGCGGCGGTACTAAAGGTCATCGAGTAGACGGTCATGATGTAAAACAGCGTATAGGTTGCCAGCATAATGAACGTACCCAGTACGGTTACGCGAACATGTTTGGTCAGCAGCGTACCCAGCGGGATTTTCACCTGTTTTTTCGCTTTAGCGACTTTCTCAAACACCGGCGACTCATGCAGTGAAACGCGGACATACAGGCCGATAATCACCAGCACCGCCGAGAAGATAAACGGCACGCGCCAGCCCCAGCTCATAAACTGCTCGTCAGTCAGTAGCCAGGAAAGCAGCAAGAAAGTGCCGTTGGCAAAGAAGAAGCCAATCGGTGCGCCCAGTTGCGGGAAGGAGCCGTACAATGCACGTTTGCGCGGCGGGGCGTTTTCAGTTGCCAGCAGCGCCGCGCCGCCCCATTCACCGCCTAAACCCAGCCCCTGACCAAATCGAGCCAGCGCCAGCAGCAGCGGGGCGAAAATACCAATCGTGGCATAGCCCGGCAACAGACCAATCACCACTGTCGAAATCCCCATCGTTAGCAACGAGGCGACCAGCGTCGCTTTACGTCCAACGCGATCGCCAAAATGACCAAATACGGCAGAGCCGATGGGGCGCGCGACGAAGGCAATGGCGAAGGTGGCGAGCGACTGTAGCGTTGCTGCCGTAGGATCGCCCTGCGGGAAGAAGATATGCGGAAACACAATAACGGCCGCTGTGGCGTAAATGTAAAAGTCGAAGAACTCAATGGCCGTACCAATGAGGGAGGCAACAAGGACTTTATTACGCGAGTTTACCGGCGTGAATTCCTGGTTATTTTCGAGTGTTGTGGCTGTTGCTTGCATAATCTTTTCTTATTTTTTGGCTAACGAATAGCCATATTACGCACAGCAAAAGTGATATTTCAATGTGTAACAAATCGCGGAAATGGTCAAAAACCAGGCAAAAAGGGGATAATGTTTAGGCTGGTGATTTTTCTTCTATGAAATGCTTCACACAATTTCATAAATAGTCAATAAAACTGGTTTTAGGTTAAATAAAAGTTACCAACTGGATTTATATGCTGGGGTTATGAGTTGGAATGAAATTGTTTGCTCTTAAATAGATGGCTTAAGAGGCTCTGGGGAAGAGTTTCAAGAGGTTATGTGCGCATTATAGCCGGATGCGATGCTGGCACATTTTATCCGGCCTACGGGGAGCCAGGCCGAATAAGGCGTTTACGCCGCATCCGGCATATTTTAAGGCTGCGTTTTCCCCGGCATTCGCGGGTCATCTTTGTACTCGGCGGTGGCAATCCACGCCGCACAAAACAGCGTCAGACGAGCAAAGAAGTAGAAAAACGCCATCAGCCCCAGCACGGAACCAAATGCTGCGCCAGACGGGGATTTCATCAACGACGGCAGGGTGTAGGTCATCACGATTTTAATCACTTCAAAACCAATCGCTGCGAGGAATGTCCCGCGAATCAGCGCCTTTCTACGCGGACGGTGGCGCGGCAGGCGCCAGAAGATCCAGAAGAAAAGCAGATAGTTGGCAAAGATAGAAATCGCCAGACCAATCAACCGCCACGTCGGTTTCAGCCACTCAATGCTATTAAGGTGCAGCGCGCTAATAATCATTTGTTGCGCAGAACCGGCAACCGAGGTGATCGAAAGCGTCACAATCAGCGCAATCAACAAACCAATCAGCGAAATAAAGTCACGCAGATATTTTACCCAGAACTTCTCCTGATCTTGCGGCGAACGTTCCCAGACATCGCGCGATTGGGCGCGAATTGCTTCACGTAAATTCCCCATCCAGTTGATGCCGGAGTATAGCGCCACGGCTAACCCGACAAGTCCTACGGTAGTACGCTGCTGAACGGCAGTGTTGATGGTGTTTTTCAACGTGGCGGCAAGCGTCGGATCGCTGATGTTTTGCAGAATCTTATCGAAGATATCCTGTAACAGCATCGGATGGGAGGCCAGCACAAAACCCCCTGCGGCAAACGACACCATCAAAATCGGGATCATCGACAAAAACGAGAAATAGGTGATAGCCGCACCAAACTGGTTACCCAGCCGATCGTTAAAGCGTTCTGTCGCGCGAATAAGGTGTGCGATGATCGGTTGGCGTTGGATTTTTTCGGCGGTGGTGGTGACGGTTTCCAGCGCCTGGCTAACTTTGCCGCCTTTATCGCTATTATCCAGATGCTTAATTGGCTCGTGCTCCAGATCCTGGGTGGGACGTTTAATCTCGTTTTCCTGCGTCATCCGCTCTTTAGTCCTTCTGTCGTTGTCTTTCTTAAAAAGTATAGTCGGTCAGTCCAGGTACTCTTTCATCACACCAGCCAGCCACTGCATAAACAGGTTTACACGGCGGGAAAGCTCCCGACGCTGTGGGTAAACCAGAGAAATGGAACGTGGTTCGGCGCGGTAGTTGGGTAACACTTCGATAAGCTGTCTGGCGCGTAGGGCTTCGCGTACGGTGACGCGGGGGATCTGAATAATCCCCAGTCCCGCCAGACCGGCGGCAAGATAGTTTTCTCTACTGTTTACCGTCAACATGCCGCCGGACTTAAACCACTGGACGCCATTAACACTGGCAACCTCAAAACCCAACGGATGCGCGCCCAGATGTGGCGTGTAATGTACTACTGCGTGCGAAGTCAGGTCGTCGGGACTTTGCGGATAACCAAAGCGCGTCAGATAGTGCGGACTGGCGCAGTTGACCATCGTCAGTTTGCCGAGGGGACGGGTGATGAGTCCATCGTCGGGCAACGTTCCCGTGCGTACTACGCAATCAAAGCCATCATGAAGAATATCTACCGGACGGTCATTGCTGCTTAATTCCAGTTCAATTCCCGGATATTGATGGAGAAATTCGGGCAGACGCGGCAGTAGCAGGGTTTTTGCCATCCCGGATGGGATATCGATGCGCAATTTACCGCTGATGCTGGTGGCGCCCTGCTGAAATAAACCGTCCAGTTCGTTGAGATTACTCAACACATCTTTTGCCCGTTGGTAATAGGTCATGCCATCAGGTGTGAGTTTGACCCGTCGCGTGGTGCGCTGGAGAAGCTGGGTGCCAAGTTGATGTTCCAGTGCCTGTATCTGGCGCGAAACGCTTCCTTTTGGCAATGCAAAGAAATCCGCCGCGCGGGAAAAACTCTTCAGCTCCGCAACCTTGATGAACAACTGCATTGCGTGAATTTTATCCATTTCTTTTACCGATTGTTGTTCACAGCGAAACAGTAACGCGTATATCGCATTATTTATTGTTTTTCTAACATCTAATGCATGATTTCACAACGATGCAACGTTGAAAGTGAGGCGATTTTAGAGAATCAAAGGCGGATTCGCGTCTCGGCATAGAGAAATAACCAACACAAAGCCAAAATTTTGATTCGTTTTATAAAATGCGGACATACAACATTGTGTATTTGTGCGTAATCCAGTCACTTTCTTAAACTATGGATGCTATTAAAGCGTGCGCTGAATTGGCCTGGTTAATCGGAACGTGGCGCGAAAATATAAGGAATTCCTTAAGATTTTTTTAAATAGTGCCCTCGACATGTAATTTCAGGCGTTTAGCTGTAACTATTTATATCGGTAACTATTTTCTGTCTTTCATCTCTGTAGAATGGCCTCCGCCAAATGGCGAATTCTTATTTTGTCTCTCGGGTAATACCCTTCCACTACTTAAGTCTTTTTAACGTATTCAGGTGGAGATTCAGTAATGCAAATAATCATGTTTGACAGGCAGTCAATATTTATTCATGGAATGAAAATCAGTTTACAGCAACGTATTCCAGGCGTAGGTATTCAGGGCGTCGGTCAGGCAGACGAGTTATGGCAAAAGCTGGAAAGCTACCCTGAAGCCTTAGTTATGCTCGATGGCGATCAGGATGGGGAGTTTTGCTACTGGTTGTTGCAAAAAACCGTGGTGCAATTTCCTGAGGTTAAGGTGTTAATCACGGCTTCGGATTGCAACAAACGATGGTTGCAGGAGGTTATTCATTTCAATGTGATGGCGATTGTACCGCGTGATTCTTCGATCGATACGTTTGTGTTGGCGGTCAATAGTGCGGCGATGGGAATGATGTTTCTGCCCGGTGACTGGCGAACCACGCCGGAAAAGGATACGAAAGATCTCAAATCGTTAAGCGCCCGCCAGCGGGAAATTTTAACCATGCTGGCGGCGGGCGAATCGAATAAAGAGATTGGTCGGGCATTAAATATCAGCACCGGAACGGTAAAAGCGCACCTGGAATCGCTCTATCGCCGTCTGGAAGTGAAAAACCGTACCCAGGCGGCGATGATGCTAAATATCTCCTCCTGAAGAGGATAATTTTACAGCCAGTAGGACGTTAGTGGCTGGCTGTAAAAAATATTATGGTTCGCCGTATAAACCAATTAAACGGCGTACCACACCGTTGGTCCAGCCAAAGCCATCCTGCAATGGATATTCGCCCCCGCCGCCCTCGCGGGGGATACCATCGGCAATATGGTATTTCTCGATCAGTTTGTGCTGTTCCAGATAGAACTGATTCACCGTCTTCAGCCAGCTACGCGCAATCTCATCACCCAGATGGTCATCACCGTACATTTTAAATCCCTGAATCGCCATCCATTGTAACGGTGCCCAGCCGTTGGGTTTATCCCACTGTTCACCGGTTTCATACTCGCTTGCCAGAATCCCGCCCGGCGTCAGTAATCGGCTTCGCACGGCATTTGCCAGACGGTCGGCCTGTTCATGGTTCGCCATGCCCACATATAACGGCACAATGGCAGCAGCGGAAAAGAGTGCCTGCTGTTCGCGCCGCCAGTCGTAATCGCGGTAGATACCATTTTCATCATCCCAGAGATAATGGTTTACCGCATCGCGGCGGGCATTGGCTTTCTGGCGGAACAGCGTTTCCGTCTCCTTATCGCCTTTCAGCGACGAGATGTTGGCGATGGCGCTCTCCAGTTTAAACAGGAAAGCATTAAGATCGATGGGGATGAACTGAGTGGTACGAATGCTCGCCAGGCGACCCGCGTCTCGCAGCCAACGGGAAGAGTAATCCCAGCCAGAAGCTGCGCCCGCGCGTAAATCGCGGTACACCTCGTTGGGCGGGCGACCAGAATGTTTTGCGGTTTCTACGTCTTCAAGCCAGGATTCGTCACGCGGCGTGTCGCGATCGTCCCAGTAACGGTTGAGCAGCGATCCGTCGGGCATTCGCACAACATGGCGATAGGCCTGATTAGGGATCAACGATTCTGCACCGTCCATCCAGAAGGCATATTCCATTTTCAGGTGGTCGAGATAGCGGCGCGCACCGCGTACACCATCTTCTTCAAACAACTCCACCATCAGCGCAAAAACCGGTGGTTGCGAGCGGCTCAAATAATAGGTGCGGTTGCCGTTGGGGATGTGACCGTAGTTTTCGATCATCCAGGCGAAGTTATCGGCCATGCATTTCAGCAAATCTTCCCGACCACTTTCCGCCAGCCCCAGCATGGTGAAATAGGAATCCCAATAGTAGGTTTCGCTAAAACGGCCGCCCGGGACAATATATGACTGCGGCAGCGCCAGCAGAGAAGACCACGGAATGTGATCCTGTGGTTCGCGGGTTAGCACTGGCCACAGCTGGTCGATATGCTCTTTCAGGGAATTTTGCGGGTCCGATACATACTCGCTGGAGTAGATCTCCGGCAGCCAGAAGTGATTTTCAACAAACTTGCGCAAGTCAAAATCACGATGACGGCGCACTTTACGGTAGCGGATTAAGATATCCAGCGGGTCCATTTTAGGTGCGCAGTCGGGAAAGGTTTTACTGTCGGGGAAAATTTTCGCCGACTGAACATGCTCGAACAGTTCGAGATAGCGATCGGCAGGCGTCAGCGCATCAGAGGCGGGCAGCCCTTCAATCATCTCGGGTTCCGGTTCTGCCTCGATCATCTCATCCAGTTTTAATTCATACGGGTCCAGTTCATAGCAGAGATCGACCTCGATCATCAGTTCGTCTGGATTAGGGTTTTGAATTTTCTGATTGAGCATAAGGATCCAACCTCCGAAATTCGTCGCTAATTATCGGGCTTTTCTTTAAGGGTAGTCATTCGCTCCGCCTGGTGGGCGACAAAGCGTGCGGTGGATCACGTTTATTAACTTATCAAAAAATATAACGCACTAGTATCAATGGAATTTATAAAAATACAGATTTCGTGTTGTTTTTCATTTTCAGAACATTCAATCCTGCTCTCGCCGCAATCATGATATGCCATTCCTGATCTGGGTAATAGGCACAGGCTATCTTATTGATAGTTTATATTCATGTAATTGATTGATTCCTATCAAAAAGCCTATCTCCCTGTTTTTTATGATGGCTTTGTCTCGCAGAGACGTTTGCAGCATTCTGGAAAATTTTCTGGGTCACAATAACTCACCACCGTGAGGGAAGAATAATGAAAATGGTCTCACGTATTACCGCGATCGGCCTGGCTGGCGTCGCGATTTGCTATTTAGGGTTATCTGGTTATGTGTGGTACCACGATAATAAACGCAGTAAACAGGCCGATGTTCAGGCATCTGCTGTCAGTGAAAATAATAAGGTTTTAGGCTTTCTCCGCGAAAAGGGATGCGACTATTGCCATACGCCTTCGGCAGAATTACCCGCCTATTATTATATTCCTGGCGCGAAACAGTTGATGGATTACGACATTAAGCTCGGATATAAATCTTTTAATCTTGAGGCCGTGCGTGCGGCTCTGTTGGCTGATAAACCCATTTCGCAAAGCGATCTGAATAAGATTGAATGGGTGATGCAGTATGAAACTATGCCACCAACGCGTTATACCGCGCTACACTGGGCGGGTAAGGTGAGTGATGAAGAGCGGGCGGAAATACTGGCCTGGATTGCAAAACAGCGCGCGGAATATTACGCCAGTAATGACACTGCTCCGGAGCATCGCAATGAACCGGTGCAGCCCATCCCGCAAAAACTGCCTACCGATGCGCAAAAAGTGGCGTTGGGTTTTGCGCTGTATCACGATCCCCGTTTATCGGCTGATAGCACCATTTCATGCGCTCATTGCCATGCGTTGAATGCGGGGGGCGTCGATGGCAGAAAAACATCGATTGGCGTCGGTGGTGCGGTCGGGCCGATTAATGCGCCGACGGTATTTAACTCGGTGTTTAACGTTGAGCAGTTCTGGGATGGTCGTGCGGCAACATTGCAGGATCAGGCGGGTGGGCCGCCGCTGAATCCGATTGAAATGGCGTCCAAATCCTGGGACGAAATCATTGCGAAGTTGGAAAAAGATCCTGTGCTGAAAGCGCAGTTCCTCAAAGTTTATCCGCAAGGTTTCAGTGGTGAAAATATTACTGACGCAATTGCTGAATTTGAGAAAACATTAATTACGCCGGATTCACCGTTTGATAAATGGTTGCGTGGTGATGAAAATGCGCTGACGGCGCAGCAGAAAAAAGGTTATCAATTATTTAAAGATAATAAATGTGCAACGTGTCATGGCGGTATTATTCTCGGTGGACGTTCCTTCGAACCGCTGGGTCTGAAAAAAGACTTTAACTTTGGTGAAATTACGGCGGCGGATATTGGTCGTATGAATGTTACTAAAGAAGAACGCGATAAACTGCGTCAGAAAGTACCCGGTTTACGTAACGTTGCGCTAACGGCACCGTACTTCCATCGCGGTGATGTGCCGACGCTGGACGGGGCGGTGAAACTGATGCTGCGCTACCAGGTCGGTAAAGAGCTGCCGCAGGAGGATGTGGATGATATCGTGGCTTTCTTGCACAGCCTGAACGGAGTTTACACACCGTATATGCAGGATAAACAATAATTAATTCGATCGCCCGACAGGAATGTTTGGGCGATTTTTATTACGATAATAAAGTCTGTTTTTAATATTATCATGTTAAATGTTTATATTATAAAAAGCCTTTTTTCTGTTTAGGATTTTGTTATTTAAATTACACCCGTAATGCCTTGCGTCCATTCCAGATAAATCCTACTTTTTTATTGCCTTCAAATAAATTTAAGGAGTTCGAAATGGACCAGAAGTTGTTAACGGATTTCCGCTCAGAACTACTCGACTCGCGTTTTGGCGCAAAGGCAATTTCAACTATCGCGGAATCTAAACGTTTTCCGCTGCACGAAATGCGCGATGACATCGCATTCCAGATTATCAATGATGAATTATTTCTCGACGGTAACGCCCGTCAGAACCTGGCGACTTTCTGCCAGACCTGGGACGACGAAAATGTTCATAAGCTGATGGATCTGTCGATCAACAAAAACTGGATCGATAAAGAAGAATATCCGCAGTCCGCAGCTATCGACCTGCGTTGTGTAAACATGGTTGCCGACCTGTGGCACGCGCCTGCGCCGAAAAACGGTCAGGCCGTTGGCACCAACACCATTGGTTCTTCCGAGGCCTGTATGCTCGGTGGGATGGCAATGAAATGGCGTTGGCGCAAACGAATGGAAGCCGCAGGTAAACCGACCGATAAACCCAACCTGGTGTGCGGGCCGGTGCAAATCTGCTGGCATAAATTTGCCCGCTACTGGGATGTGG
>NZ_PTRG01000023.1:0-5782 GCF_002965765.1 Escherichia sp. MOD1-EC6819
GCCGGAAGCCCTTTATCTCAGCCGCCAGAACGAACACACGACACAGCGCCGGCATATGCTCGCCTGGCTGGAAAGCCTGGAAGCCGCAGGCTACAGCGCGCGCAGCGTGGAAGGCTACCGCGAACGGGTGCTGCCGTTCGTGACGTGGTGCGAGGAGCGCGGGCTGCTGTACGCGCCACAGGTCAGCCTGTCGGTGCTGGAAGCGTACCAGCGCCATCTTCGCAGCTACCGCAAGGCCGACGGTAACACGCTGGCGGTGGGCGGGCAGCTTAACCGCTTAAGCGCAGTGAAGAACTTCTACCGCTGGCTGCTGAAACGCCACGTCATCCTCTACAGTCCGGCGGAGATGCTGACACTGCCGAAGGAAGAGAAACGGCTTCCGGCGCAGGTGTTCAGCGAACAGGAGACGCGGCAGGTGCTGGGCAGTCTGGACACGGAGAAGCCGCTGGGCCTGCGTAACCGGGCAATACTGGAGGTGCTGTGGAGTACCGGGATCAGGCGCATGGAGGTGGCGAACCTGATGTTATGTGACGTGGACTTCACGCGGGGCGTGGTGAACGTGCGCCAGGGCAAAGGGAAGAAAGACCGGGTTGTTCCGGTGGGCCATGTGGCGCTGGCGTGGGTGATGCGCTATCTGCGCGATGTGCGGCCTCACCTGACGCAACGCGCCGACAGCGGTCACCTGTTCGTGACGTACCACGGTAAGGGACTGAGCCGGGGAACGCTGACGCAGATCGGCGGGGAAACGATCCGGGAGAAAGCGCGGATACAGAAACCGGGTGCCTGTCACATCTTCCGGCACTCGATGGCAACGCAGATGCTGGACAACGGCGCAGACACGCGGCACATCCAGGCGATCCTCGGCCATGAGAAGCTGGAGACGACGCAGATCTACACGCGGGTAGCCATCGGTCACTTACAGGAAGTTCACGCGCTGACGCACCCGGAAGAGCAGGACGAGACGTGGACGGATCGGCACGTTGCGGATGCGGTGGCAGAGCCGCAGACGCGCCGGGAGCGTAATCACGCAGAGATGGAGCGGGCGCTGGTCAGCAGGAAACGCCGCCGGAGACGCTGATGCAGGCCGGAAGCGTGATCATCGCCGGACTGCCTGAAAAGTTAGCGGGCGATCCCTGTAAGGCCGTGGGGTGAGGTGCAGGGCAGACAACCGCCTTCCCTGGCGGTTGACTGCCCCCTGCCAGCGGAGTGCGCGGGGGTAAATGCCGTTCGCCCCGTGGAGGCAGGCGTGTCCCATGCGGCCACGGCGCACGGGGCAAACGTCATTCAACATAATGCGGGGGATTATGCGCACTCTCGCCGGGTGGCAACGGCGGCGAACCCGACCCGCTGTGCGCGGCTCGTGTTCGCACAATCCGCATTATGTCTTGCGCCCCCGCGTTCAGCCCCTTAACCAGTGCCACGCGCAGCAGCTCGCTGGCGCTCGCTCCTGCCGTCTCAGCGGCGGTGTCCTTCCTCAGCGCCGCAGTCGCCGCCATCCCTGGCGGCTCCGGTGCCGTTCTGCGGCGGCGTCATCGTGTGGCAGTCAGTCAGAAAAGGGTGTCGGCCTGGCGGCCTCCGCTTGTAAGGGCTTTATGCCCGCCCGGCGTCGTCTGGCTGCGGCGGCTCGTGCCGCGCAAAAAGGCCGCGCGTCACTCGTTCCCGCCTCGCCAGCTTCCGCTGCCCGCCCCGGTCCGGTGTGGTCATGCAAAGGCCAGCTCCGGTCAGGCAGCGGTGCCACAGAGCGCCGTTCCGTCGCTTGCGGACTCTCTGCCGCCCGCACCCGCAGACCCCGCGCCGTGGCCCCGCCATGCCGCCGGAGGCGGCCTGGCGGCCCCCCGTCACGGGTTGCCGGAAACGGACTTAGTGGAAAGCGGAATGACAGGTTCGTGGCGGTGGTGATATGGTGAGCGGGCGTGAAAACGCGCGTCGGGAAAGTCGGGTTAACGTGCTGTTAAATAATTAAAAGGTGATAGCCGTGAAGCCAGAAACGGCGCGGGCGGTAGCGTGTTAAAAAGTATGACCCGCACCGGATCGTCCCGATGACCCGATAGGGCTGAGAGGCGGATTAAACTTATACCAATACGCGCCTAATCCAGTAAACTGGATCGATCCTTTGGGTTTGAAATGTGGGCAACCTGAATGGACAAATCATGGATACAAACATTTTCCTCCAAAAAACAAATCATGGAAGGATATAATTAAATCAACAAAATCAGGCCCGGCAAAATATTCTCCAGATATTGATATTAAAACGTTGGAATACGATGTTTTTAATACAGGCACACCTGTTACGAACGGTAAACCATGGAAAGTAAAAGATATGGGAAAAGTTATTGGGGCCAGTGAGGGTAAAGAATCTCAATGGGTTCGAGTTGAACTTAGCGGTGGGACAATACATGGACATCCTATATCAATCGATGAATTCCGAAGGCTAACAACATCATGAACATTGATTTCTTAGGAAAAAAAGGGAATATAGTTTTTAATGACTTCTCCCTGAAACAAAGCATCCCTCTTAATGAACAGCGAGATGAACTTAAGGAAGATATGCTCCAGGTTGAATATCCTGGTGGGTATCTTTTGGATGTTGGGTGGCGACCATCTTTTGATATAAATGGGAAGTTTTATATTTGTTTAATAAAGGATTTTGATTGGGATTATCCCATTTATAATGGTTCTGCGAAAGATATTGTCTCATTATTATTTGAAATTAACCAAGCTATAAATAAACTTTAAATAAACTTTAAATAAACTTTAAAAAAACTGGGAAGAAAATTAAATCTTCCCGGCTTTTTATTATTTAACTCTCGTTCAGCACACTAAACATCCCGTTCCGCATCCCCTTAACCGCCTGTTTGACCTGGTAAAGTTCCCTGCGCAGTTCCTGTACTTCGTTGTTATCCGCTAGCAGGATCAGGCAACCTTCCGAGATCTTCACGGTAACGCCCGTGCCGATCTCAAATCCCGCTTCTCTCAGCCATTTGGCGCTGATTTTGATCACCGGCGTGTCGCTTCGGTTGGGCAGATAGCCCACGGTACAGTGGCGCTGTGTTTTGGAAATGATATTTTTGTATTTAACCTGCTGATTAGATAGTAAAATAAACTTCGTGCAGATAGCTTACTTTGTCAGGGTGTGGCGGTAGCGTATGAACTATGACGTGATGGTTTTAGTGATTTATAGACGAAACTGACAGTACGATCCGGACTTCGATTAGATTGCGCGATTTGACCCGATAGGGCTGGCGGGGGGGCTGAATCTTTATCAGTATGCGCCGAATCCGTTAAACTGGATCGATCCGCTTGGATTAAGTTGCTCTAGTGATGCAAAAAAATTATCTGGTAATTTAGGATCAGCACCAAGTAGTCACTATCGACCACATCATATGGTTATGTCTAATTCCAGCGATGTGCGTATGCGGTGGTTACGTAGAAGGATGGATCGGTTAGGTATAGATATAAACGATTCCAAAAATGGTGTATGGCTACCCAAAAACTCTGATTATCGGTTACCGGGGACAAAAGCTACTGCTCATGGTGGTGAAGGTGTACATGGAAATGCATATAAACAACATGTGTGGGATACGTTGAAAAATGCAAGAACAAAAGCTGATTTTGAAGCAGGGCTTGCGCAACTTAAAGTAGAGCTAAGTACTGGCAAAACGTTTCCTGTCCAATAAGGAGTATGATCACATGAAAGATTTTCTGAAAAGTTTATATGAAGATTACAATGGAAAGTATTCGGAACTGATAGAACAGATGAACGGAGAAAAGGCTACTTGTAGATGGGGGTATGGTGTTATGCCTGCCTTCTCTATAGAACCTTATGCATCCGAGCTTTTAGGTCATAAACCGGGACGAATGTTGAAAAATAACTCAATCGCAGGAGTAAATAAACAATGCTATTATGTTGATGAACAAAACAGGATAATAGAAGGAATTACATACGCCAGCCATCGTAAGAAAGATAATGAATGGATTGTGTATAGAAATTTTTATATTTACCAAGAAAATACCATTCTTGGGCTTTTGTATAGTAGTACATTTGAAGATAGTAAAAACACAGGATTGAATAAGATTGTATTTATAAGCATTGATAATAAATTAATAAATAATAAGTATACTTTCATGTATGATGGGGAGTATTCTGAGGTAGATTATATTTATAATAAAGATAAAATAATAAAAATAGACCAAAGGGTATGGTCTTCGTTTTATTTTGAACGCACTTATCTGATAGAGTCAAATGATCCATTGATTATTAATGAATACTTAGAAAATAGTGGGAACATCAGGATCTACCCTACTTAATTTATCAAAGTAAGAGACTAATATATGGACTATGATGCGGCTGTTTCAGGGATATGCGATTGAAGCCAGTAGTATGATCCTGCGATGGGGTAGATTCACCGTCCTGATCCGATAGGGCTGGCGGGGGGAATAAACCTCTATGCTTATGCGCCGAATCCAGTAAACCACATTGATCCTCTTGGGCTATCTTGTGGAAAGGTTGGTAACGTTGAATATCGTAATTTTGAGCGTTCTCCGGGAATGTTTTCTCGGTTATTAAAGAATAAACGTGACTTTGATTATGTTGCCAGATATAACATCTCAAGATATAAAGCTACATTGAGAAAAAATAATCCGGATGGTTTTGGTAATATTAGCCATTATTTCGATGGTGTAGATGCAAAAGGAAATAAAGTCGTTATTGAGGTGGCGAATACAGGGCATAAATCTTCAAGCGGTGGTTTTGAGCCTCCACATATTAAAATTCAAATAAAAGACGCTGATAACAAAGTGATACATAATGCCAAATATTTTTTGGAAGATGATATATAGAATTACGGGCAAATAAATGAAAAATATTAGAGAGTTAAATAATGCAGAATTCTCCGGGCTTATTAACAATGCTTTACCATTCTTACATATTAATCCTATAAGCGAAGCTGTTTGTATTCATGCAGAAGCTTATAAAAGTGGTATTGATGTTAACTATATCCGTTGCAACGTTGACTGGGAGGGGTTTTCTTCTTTAACTGAAGCGTTGGAAACGTTATACCATGAATTATTTAAAGATGGTATTCCATCAGGCGAATTGTTGTTTTTTTACCCGTTTGATAGAACAAAGAAAGGGAATTATGGTGTTATACTGGAATCATCTCAGCTATTAGATTTCTTAATAAAAGAGCATTTGAAGATTTATCCTGAATGTTTTAATGTAGAAATGTGTAGCTTCGGTTTTTATTTTATAGATCACGAAATATTTTACGGCATGGAACATCCTGATTTTTTATATAGTTTCTGTGTAAGATAATTAATAAAGTGAGGAGTATATTTCTCTTTCTTAATCGCCGGGAAAGGTAGATTAAATCTTCCCGGCTTTTTTATTATTTAACGTTCGTTCAGCACACTAAACATCCCGTCCCGCATCCCCTTAACAGCCTGTTTAACCTGATAAAGTTCCCTGCGCAGTTCCTGTACTTCGTTGTTATCCGCTAGCAGGATCAGGCAACCTTCCGAGATCTTCACGGTAACGCCCGTGCCGATCTCAAATCCCGCTTCTCTCAGCCATTTGGCGCTGATTTTGATCACCGGCGTGTCGCTGCGGTTGGGCAGATAGCCCACGGTACAGTGGCGCTGTGTTTTGGAAATGGTGACTTCTGGCGTAATATCGTGTTCAGCCATGATTAACTACTCCTGTTAGTTGCTTGTGGTGAGCGGTGGTTAAGGGTTGCCGCCCTTAGTCACCGCGTTATTTATCAGTCAGTTACGCGCCTGAACA
>NZ_PTRG01000024.1:0-5622 GCF_002965765.1 Escherichia sp. MOD1-EC6819
TTTTATATGCGTACATGACTCAGATTTAAATAAATAAGATAATGGGCTATAAATCATGATTTGAATTATAAACTCCAATATAAATATTCACACTTTTAGTTAAATATAACATTACCACAATTATGTGGTGTTTATCATAAGCGAAAAATTTCAGAGAGCGTTTTATAAATGCAAGATATTAACTATGTAATTAATAACTATACTAAAGATAACATCTGGTTGTTTAATAGTGCTGGTCTATTTACAGGGAATGTGAAATATTTGTTTATATATATTTCAAACTATCGACCTGATATTTTTGCTTGTTATATCAGTGGTGATCAGAAAAATGTCGACCATATTAAATCGTTAGGGTTTAATGCATGTCATTTTAAATCAAAAGAAGGTGTTCAATTATTAAATGCTGCTGGTGTTTATGTAAATGAGCATTGTAAGGAAATATACCCAAAAGAGTTATTAAATACTAAAATATTAAATTTGTATCATGGTGTTGGATTAAAGCAAATAGAGAAGAAGGCTGATAGAGAATATTTATATCAAAGAATCGCCAAAAAGCATATAACATATAACGAGCAATTCAGCAATAATATGTGTTTTTTGGTAACGTCTCCATTTATGGAGAAACATTTTAAAGAACAGCTGGATTTAAGTGATGACCAAATTATAAGGGGTGGTTACCCGCGTTGCATTTATCAATCATTATACGAGCCTGTAGTTACTTATAATCATGATATTATTTCTCAGGCTGGGTTGCCTAAAGATACGAAGCTGGCATTGTACGCGCCGACATTTAGAGAGAAAAATCCTAAGAATTTTCTTTATTTGGCGATTAAGGACATAAATATTTTATCTAAAACACTAGAGAAAAATAATTTATGCCTCATTATTAAATTGCACCCTGAAATATCTAATGATTTTTATTTTAAAACACTTCAAAAACAGGTGGGGCAATATAGGAATATTATTTTTTGGGATAATAAGAATGATATATATGAAATTTTTAATAAAATTGACCTAGCAATAATAGATTATTCTTCAATTTATTATGATTTGGTATCTGCAGGTGTTAAAAATTTCATTAGATATATTTTTGATTTTGACGATGAAAAACACATCATGCTTTATGATTATCAATCGCACACATCAGGAAAAGTGTGTCAAAGTTTTGGTGAGTTAATTGATGCTATTGATGAATATCAAACTTATTCTGATAATAACCTTGAAAAAATAAAAGAGTTATTTTGGGCGTATGATGATGAAAATACATTTGAAAATATAATTAATCAAACGAATCAATTTAAAATTGGTAATAAAGGGGTTTTGCCAACGTTTTATAGTTTTGATGTTTTTGATACGCTTATTGGACGTAAGTGTTTAATTCCAAAAGGTATTTTCTATAAGGTTATGGAATTAATAAAAGCTTCTGATGAAGGGTTCCCTGAAATCTTCCATACTGATTATGTTAATATCAGGATGCAAGCAGAAGCAAATTGCCGAGAGTTATTGATCAAGACCATTGGGCATCATGAAATTAGCTATCGAGACATATTCTCAAGAATACAATCAGTATATAATCTAAATGACAGTCAAATTACTAAGCTAATGGATTGGGAAGTACAGACTGAATATGAAAATGTAATTCCCATAGATGAGATGGTGAAAAAAGTCGAGCAACTGGTTAAAGAGAACGAAACGGTTGTATTAATATCGGACATGTATCTACCTAAAGAAGTTATTTCGAATATGCTGGCTCACGTAAGTCCTTTATTAAATAAGTTGCCGTTATATCTATCCTCTGAGTATGGTGTGCAAAAAGCAAGCCAGCAGTTATATCTTAGGGTTTATAAAGACTATTCTCCTTGGCGCTTTAAAGAATGGATTCATTATGGTGATAATGCTACATCAGATGGAACAAAAGCTAAGGAGTTAGGAATAAAACCTCAAATACATAAAATACCGAAAATTAATGCTTATGAAACTGCTTTGATTAATAAAATACGAAATTACGATTCTTATCTTCTGACCAATCTGTTATCTCGAATGCGCTTTAATAGTATTAATGAAAAAGATTATTTCTGTTACGCGCATGTCTCAGGTTATATGGTTCCATATGTTGCTTGGTGTATTAGAAATGCCATTGATAGAGGGGTTGAAACATTATATTTTGTGTCGCGAGATGGATATTTTCTTAAAGAAATTGCTGACACCTATATTAGTTTAAAAAAACTGAATATAAAAACGAAATATTTTTATGGTTCTCGTCGAGCATGGCGTGTTCCTGCAATGATTGAAAGTATTGATGATGAGTTTTTCACTAATTTTGGTAATTTGGTTGGTGTTGATAATTATGATAAGTTAATTTCTTCATTAAGTATTAGTCATAATTTATTTCAAAAGCTTTTTCCCGAAACTGGACTCAATAAATCCTCTAAAATTAGCCCTGCAGAACTTGTTGCACTCAGAGAGTTTTTTAGCAAATCCACAAAGTATCATAATTATTTGATTGAGAGGGCTAAAGAAGAGAGAAAGATCGTTATTGATTATATCAAACAAGAAATCAACCCCGATGAAAAATATGCATTCGTAGAATATTGGGCCAGAGGGTATACACAGACATGTTTAAGAAAACTTATAGATAATGCTTTTGATAAGCCTTCCGAATGCGTATTCTATTATTATCGAAGTATTCTCCCATCCATTGATAATGATATTAGAATAAATTATAGTACTAATAATATATCACTCATTCCTGTCGAGGCTATATTTGCTAATTGTCCACATGGTACTGTTACGGGCTATAAGCGAGAATTAAAGAAAATTGTACCTGTTATTGCTCGAGCTAGGTTTGACGCTGAACTCTATTGGTCTCTAGGTAATTACTTGAAAAAATTCGTGAACGAATTTTATAGCTTACCCTTCACATCTGATGTAAGTACAATTGAGCGTCACTTCTCAAGCTTTGCTTTTGAATGGTATAGAGATCATCAAGATGATCCGGTATTAGTAAACTCAATGGCTCATTTGTTATACTCTGAAGCATCTCTGGGAGCATTAAGGGAATTTGCACCGGCAATCACTTCAGAATCTTTAGCCTTATTAAAACAAGGAAAACCAGTTGGTGCTTTTACAAGGTCTATTAAAATGAGTTTAGCAAGATCAACACCTTCGATAAAAAAAGAATATCAAGAATATCTTAAAAACCCTAAAGCCTTATCTGCTAAACCTAGTAACGCCAAGCAAAAAGTACTACCAACTAATACTTCAAAAGTAAAAATAAAAGAACCGGCTAAAATTAATCAACATTTAGCAGCACAAAGTTCTGACAGCAGAAAGATAAGACTTCTCAATAAGCTTGAACGAAATCCTGAAATGTTCTTCTCTGATTCAAATAAAAAAATTGTTAGACTTGCTGGCAAAACGGCATTTAACCCAATATTAAAGCCAGTGCTGGGCAATATAATAATTAAGCTATCTAAGAAGATTATTCATTAATTTTATTTGTTTGTGTATGACACAACATTTTAAATACCATGTTGTGTCATATTTAATGATTCTTATATTTATTGCATTTATAAAATCATATGGTGGAAAAATGAAAAATATTGCTGTTATTCTATCTGGTGGTATGGGGTCAAGATTTGGCGGTACACTTCCGAAACAATTTACAAAATTAGCAGGTAAGGCTGTAATTGAGTACACTGTAGAAGCTTTTGAAAAATCATTGAATATTGATGAAATTATTATCGTATCTCACCCAAGTTATGTGGACCTAATTTGGAAATTTGTAAAAAAAAATCAATGGAAAAAAGTTACAAAAGTTTTTAATGGTGGGAAAGAGCGATTTGATTCAACCTATTCAGCATTACAAGGTCTTGAGGGAGAAGATAACAATTCCAATATTCTACTTCATGATGCAGTAAGACCATTAATTAATGAATCAATTATTAATAATTGCATTGATGCTTTAAGAAATTTTGAGGCTGTAGATGTTGTAATTCCATCCGCTGATACGCTCGTCGAAGTGTATGACGATGGATGTATTTCTAATATTCCAAACAGGGCTATAATGCGCCGGGGTCAGACCCCTCAGGCATTTAAATTAGGGACGCTGAAACAGGCCTATCAACGTGCCATCAATGCTCAGCGATTTAGTTTTACTTGTGATTGTGGTGTTGTACGCTCAATGGTACCTGGTGTACGTGTAGCAACTGTGGTTGGTGCTGAATCAAACATGAAAGTTACACACCCAATTGATCTTTTTATTGCTGAGAAGCTTCTTCAGGAAGCAAATAAAATTTCATTTAACACTGGTGATAATCTCGATTATATCAAAGATAAAAATATAATTATATTTGGTGGAAACAGCGGGATTGGTCTTGAGATAAAGAAAGCAGCTATTTTATTAGGCGCGAATGTTGAAATTGCTAGCCGTAGCTTCAATAATGTTGATATTGTTGATATTGAGTGTGTAAAAAACTATCTTTCTCAAATGGAGAAAAAATTAGGTTGCATCGATTATATCATTAATACTGCTGGAGTTTTGATAAAAAAACCTATTGATATGTTAACAAATGAAGAAGTTCATACTCTAATAAATATAAATTTTATTGGGGCTGTAAATATAGCGATGGCATCCAAGCAATATTTGAAGAAATCTTCAGGGATGCTACTTAATTTTACTTCAAGTTCATACACTCGTGGCCGTTCATATTATGCTCTTTATTCCTCATCAAAAGCTGCTATTGTCAACTTTACACAAGCAATAGCTGAGGAATGGTCATCTGAAAATATTAAAGTAAACTGTATTAACCCTGAACGAACTGCAACTCCAATGCGTACCATCAACTTTGGCATTGAACCTGCAGAGTTATTATTAGATCCTAGAGATGTTGCCCTGACAAGCCTCAAAGTATTAGGAGCTGATAGCACAGGTCTTATTATAGATGTTAGAAAAGATGGGCGATAAATAAAAGGTATATATTGTGTCTGTTAATAACCTATACTACTTATATATTGATACAAAAATTGAAGGAGCTTTGGAACAGTTAATTCGTTATTTTCAGGCACAAGTATTCAATGTGGAAGATTGCATAAGTGTGTATTGTAAGTACTATAAAGAAATAGAAAAAAAATTCACTGAGAAGTTTAATAAACATAATATATCATTTAAATTTATTAAGAAAAATTCAGACTTGGTTTTTAATAATGGTAAAATTGTTTTCTATTTATTCAACGCTCAATCAAATTGTCGTATTGTGGCAAATAGAAACCTGATTCACGTTTTTGTTACACATGGTGAAAGCCATAAACTTGCTTCTGTAAAACCGATTATAAGAATTTATGATTACGTAGTTACTTCTGGAGATGTAGGTATTGATAGATATCTTAAGTCCGGAATTTTTACACCATTCGATATCAGAAATGGGAAAGTAATTAAACTAGGAAATACTTTCATTGGGCATAATTATTTTCAGTTTGATGTAAATTCTCGTTCTGCTGTATATGCTCCAACATGGGAGGGGGGAATCCCAGAAGAAAATTATAGTTCGATAAATAATGAAACCACACATAAGATAATAAAATTTTGTAAAATCAAAAAAATAAATATTCTTTATATACAAG
>NZ_PTRG01000025.1:0-4784 GCF_002965765.1 Escherichia sp. MOD1-EC6819
CGGCGATAGATATCACCTTCATGACTGAAAAATAAATCACAACCATTATTAAATATTTTATTCAAAGGGACTCTTTCCATTATGACGGAATATTATGTAAATGAAGCCGTTCTGTCTTTCGACGGCAATATATCTCAGGACAGTACCATTAATATGCTGCGCCTCAGTGATCCCGATGCCGCATTAATTATCAGCCGGGGCCAGATGCAGGAGGGAGACGAATTAGCCTCTCAGGTTGAACAGCAGATGAAAAAACTGGAAAAGCAGGTTAAGGAGCTGCACTACACGCCCGTGCAGGTGACCCGGGTGGGGATTAATGACGGCGAAGAAGGGCTGGAGATACAGAGTCAGTTTCTCCGGGGTAACGAGCAGGTGTACCAGTGTCAGGTGGCATTTGTATTGCCGGGTGAGCGGGTCATGATGGCCTTCACCTACGCCAGAACCACACCGCTGACCCCGGCAGACATGACGCGCTGGGCTGAAATTAAAAAGAATCTGCGCTTCAGGATGCGGCAGGAAGCCAGGACGAATTAATCACACAGGGAACGGGACATGGAAGAGGCATTCTGGGCGGCAAGGCAGGGGGATGCCCTGCTGCATACGTCGTTTATGGCAGATGTGCTGGGGGCTGTGCTGGAAGTGGCGGCAAATGTCGTTATTGATGCCCTCATTGTCGGGGCTGCCACGGTGCTGGCAGCGTCAGCGGGGGTGACGCTGGGGTGCACGGCCGTCGTGCTGATCGGTTTTGTGGCGGGGGTGGCGATGGTGTACACCGGCGTGACAGAAACGGTCAGCGAAGCCTGTTCTGCCCTCGCTGATATGTTGTTCCCGCCTCAGACTGAAGGTTACATCCTCACCGGCTCTGGTGACACATTGATCAACAGCAAACCTGCCGCGCGGGCAGCAGCCACTGCGGTATCGCGGCAGGAGATTGAGGCGCAGGAAGCGCAGGCGAAGGCGGAACAGGAAGAAGCGCAGCGTCAGGAGGACGCCAGAACATTCCGGGATGTGGCCGGGGAATATCTGGAAATGGCGGGGGTCATAGCCCTGGCGGTTAACCCGGTGACAGGACCTGTGCTGATGTCCCGGGCGCTGTCCGGCCAGCTCAGTACGGAAGAAGGGCGTGCTGAGCTGGTGGATGGCGTGACACATTTTGTGTCGGAACTGTGGCAGCCCACTGTGGCCAGTGCGGCTCCGGGCTCCACCCCGACCCCTGACGATAAAATCGACTGCCATAAACATCCCTCCTCACTGACTCAGTTACTCGCACAAAAAAAAGCCGCCTTTCTGGATGACCCTGCGGGAACGGTCCTTAACCTGTTCAGTCCGGACGGTATGCTGGAAACCGCCTTTCAGGGCGTGAATGCGGTTATTGGCAGTATCAGCAATCTGTTCAGAGATGATGACGAACCGCCAGCGGCGGAGTATATCGCGGAAGGCGCTCGGGATGTGCGTATCAACAGCCAGCCGGCGGCACGCAGCGGGGCACGCTGTACCTGTGAGGCCCGGGTGGTGAATGAGCCGGGGGACGGGGCGTTTGTGTCACCGGATGTCCGCATTGGGGGGCCGTTACTGGTGGTCAGGGATATCAGAAGCGGCAGGTCGCAGATAACCCTGGTGGCAACCGTGGCGCTGATGTTTCTCCGCCCGGGCAAAATGCTTTCTAAAATCGCCTGTTTTGCTGCCGGTGTCGGGATGAGCATGATAACACAGAAGGCCATCAGCGCCCTTCCACATCCGGTCAACGCCGCCACCGGAGCCAAATATCTGGCGGATGACGACGATTTCGACTTCAGCCTGCCGGGTCACTTTCCGCTGGACTGGCAGCGTGTGTACAGCAGTCGTGACGAGCGCACGGATGGGATGTTCGGTCAGGGCTGGAGTGTGATGTATGAAGTGAGCCTCGAGCGCACACCGGGTAACGCGGACGAAAACTGCATGACCTTTGTGTCGGGTATGGGGCGACGCCTGGATATGGAAGCCGTGCTGCCGGGGAGCGGGTTTTACAGTCCCGGTGAAGGACTGGCAGTACGGCGTGGTGAGCAGGGGCACTGGCTTATCAGCAGCGATGATGGACAGTTTTTTCTGTTTGAAGCCGACCCGCATCACCCGCAGCGCCAGCGGCTGAAAATGCTGGGCGACCGTAACAGCAACTGTCTGAATCTGTACCACGACGAGCTGGGGCGCATCACGCAAATCAGCGGCGAACAGCAGCGTCCGTGCATCCGTCTGCATTACGACCTGGCGGCGCATCCCCGGCGGGTGACGCAGATTTATCAGCATTTCCCTGATACTGCACCTTTACTGCTGCGTCGTTACAGTTATGACGCAGCCGGGCAGCTGACCGGCGTGTACGACAGTACCGGCCACCTGCTGCGCGAGTTTGCCTACAACGATAATCACTGCATGACCCTGCACCGCCAGCCGGGCGGCGAGGGATATTATTATCAGTGGGGCTGGTATGACGGTCCGGATGACGCAGCGTGGCGGGTGACGGGGCACCACACGGACAGCGGTGAACAGTACCGGCTGGCGTGGAACCTGGCGGCGCGCAGGCTGTGCGTGACGGACGGTCTGGGGCGCACGCGTTATCATCAGTGGGATGCGCAGAACCAGGTGACGGCGTACCAGGACGAAGCCGGGCAGGTGACGACGTTCCGCTGGAGCGACGAAGAACGGCTGTTACTGGGAATGACCGATGCGCAGGGCGGCAAATGGCGCTATGTGTATGACCGGCAGGGGCATATCACGGAGACGCACGACCCGCTGGGGCGGGTGGCACAGACACAGTGGCACCCGGTGTGGCACCAGCCGGAAACGGAGGTGGACGCGGCGGGGAACAGCTGGTGCTGTGAGTACGATGAACGCGGCAATCTTCTTGCGGTGACCGACCCGCTGCAGCAGAACACCCGGTATCAGTATGACCGCCACGGCCAGGTGGTGCAGATAACGGATGCGCGCGGGGGGAATAAATACCTTCAGTGGAACGAAGACGGGCAGCTCATGCGGCACACGGACTGTTCCGGCTCGCAGACGGCCTGGTTCTACGACGAACGCACGCGGCTGATACGGATGACAGACGCGCAGAGCCACAGCACGCGCTACGGGTATGACGACAGCGGCCACCTGACGGAGGTGATACTGGCGGACGGCCGCACGGTGAATTACCAGTCGGACGCGGCGGGCAGGCTGGTGAAGTACACCAGCCCGATGGGGAGGATAACGCGCTGGCAGCGGGACGGGCAGGGCCGGGTGCGCAGCCGGACAGACGCGACGGGGCGCAGGACGGCGTTCGGGTACGATGCCTACGGGCGTCTGGTCACGCTCACGAACGAGAACGGAGAAAGCTACCGGTTCCGCCATGACGTGCTGGACCGTCTGGCGGAGCAGATAAATCCGGACGGCTGCCGTCAGGCGTACCGTTACAACGCGCTGAACGCGGTCACGGAGGTGGTGTTCACGGGCGACCAGGGCGGTGAAATCCGCCACCGGCTGATGCGTGATGCAGCGGGCCGGCTCACCGCAAAGGAGACGGCAGAAACCCGCACGGAATACGTTTATGACGCGGCAGACCAGCTGCTGGAAATCCGCTGCCGGCGGCACGACGCAGACGAAACCGGCGCGCCGGAGATAATCCGCTTCAGTTACGACAGACCAGGCCGGATGCTGAGCGAGGAGACGGCGCAGGGCGTCCTGACCCACCGGTACGACGAACTGGGCAACCGGACTGCCACCACGTTTCCGGACGGCAGAACGCAGCGGCATCTGTACTACGGCAGCGGTCATCTCCAGCAGATAAATCTGGACCGGGAAGTCATCAGCGAGTTCACGCGTGACAGCCTGCACCGGGAGGTACTCAGAAGCCAGGGGCGGCTGAGCACGCGGCAGCTTTATGACCCTGCCGGGCGGCTGAAACGTAAGGAGACCTGCAGCGGAATGCGCGGGGTGGTGCCGGAGACGTTCACGGACCGGCAGTACAGCTACAACGGTCAGGACGAACTGCTGAAGACACGGCACAGCCGGCGGGGCGAAACGGATTACTTTTACGACAGCACGGGGCGCATCACGGCGTGCCGCCTGGAGGATGAGGGGTATCTGGCGAGCTGGCAGTACGACGCAGCGGGAAACCTGCTGGACCGGCGTGCGGGGGAAAGGGCCACGGCAGAAAACAGCGTGGTGCCGTTCAGCCGGCTGATGTCTTACCGTGGTGTGCACTACCGTTATGACGAATATGGCCGGATGGTGGAAAAGCAGGGCCGGAGCGGAACGCAGAGTTACCGCTATGATGCGGAGCACCGGATGGTGGAGGCGAGGACAGCGCGGGGGACATACCGGTATGTGTACGATGCGCTGGGGAGGCGGACGGAAAAACAGCATATCAGCCATGACGGTAAAGCGTACAACCGGACAAAATTTTTATGGGACGGGATGCGGCTGGCGCAGGAGAGCAGGCCGGAAGGGAGCAGCAGCCTGTATATTTACAGTGCCCCGGGGAGTTATGAACCGCTGGCGCGGGTGGATAAGGCGGGCAAAGGGGAACCGGCCCGGGTACTGTATTTTCACACGGATGTGAACGGCGCGCCGGAAGAGCTGACGGACAGCGACGGGAAAATCGTGTGGGAGACGGGATACCAGGTCTGGGGAAACACAATACAGGAGAAGGATCACGGCGGGGTGGAGCAGAGCCTGCGCTACCAGGGACAGTACCTCGACAGGGAAACGGGGCTGCACTACAATCTGCACAGGTACTATGATCCGGATGTCGGGCGGTTTACGCAGCCGGA
>NZ_PTRG01000026.1:0-4707 GCF_002965765.1 Escherichia sp. MOD1-EC6819
TGTTTGTCGGTGAACGCTCTCCTGAGCAGGACAAATCCGCCGGGAGCGGATTTGAACGTTGCGAAGCAACGGCCCGGAGGGTGGCGGGCAGGACGCCCGCCATAAACTGCCAGGCATCAGATAAAGCGAAAGGCCATCCGTAAGGATGGCCTTTTTGCGTTTCTACAAACTCTTCCTGTCATCATATCTACAAGCCATCCCCCCGCAGATACGGTAAACTAGCCTCGTTTTTGTATCAGGAAAGCAGCTATGAACCACTCCTTAAAACCCTGGAACACATTTGGCATTGATCATAATGCTCAGCACATTGTATGTGCCGAAGACGAACAACAACTACTCAATGCCTGGCAGCATGCAACCGCAGAAGGACAACCCGTTCTTATCCTGGGTGAAGGAAGTAATGTACTTTTTCTGGAAGACTATCGCGGCACGGTGATCATCAACCGGATCAAAGGTATCGAAATTCATGATGAACCTGATGCGTGGTATTTACATGTAGGAGCCGGAGAAAACTGGCATCGCCTGGTAAAATACACTTTGCAGGAAGGTATGCCTGGTCTGGAAAATCTGGCATTAATTCCTGGTTGTGTCGGCTCATCACCTATCCAGAATATTGGTGCTTATGGCGTAGAATTACAGCGCGTTTGCGATTATGTTGACTGCGTTGAGCTAACGACAGGCAAGCAAGTGCGCTTAACTGCCAAAGAGTGCCGTTTTGGCTATCGCGACAGTATTTTTAAGCATGAATATCAGGACCGCTTCGCCATTGTTGCTGTAGGTCTGCGTCTGCCAAAAGAGTGGCAACCTGTACTGACTTACGGTGACTTAACTCGTCTGGAGCCTTCAACAGTAACGCCACAGCAAGTATTTGATGCGGTGTGCCATATGAGAACTACAAAGCTGCCCGATCCAAAAGTGAACGGCAATGCTGGTAGTTTCTTCAAAAATCCTGTTGTATCTGTGGAAACGGCTAACGCGTTGTTGGCACAATTTCCAACGGCACCGAATTACCCTCAGGCGGATGGTTCAGTAAAACTGGCTGCTGGCTGGCTCATCGATCAGTGTCAGCTAAAAGGGACGCAAATGGGTGGGGCTGCGGTACACCGTCAACAGGCGTTAGTTCTCGTCAATGAAGGCAATGCAAAAAGCGAAGATGTCGTGCAACTGGCACATCATGTAAGACAGAAAGTTGGTGAAAAATTTAATGTCTGGCTTGAGCCCGAAGTTCGCTTTATTGGTGCATCAGGTGAAGTTAGCGCAGTGGAGACGATTTCATGAAGGATAATACCGTTCCACTGAAATTAATCACGCTGTTAGCGAATGGCGAATTTCACTCTGGCGAGCAGCTGGGTGAAACGTTAGGAATGAGCCGGGCGGCCATTAATAAACACATTCAAACACTGCGTGACTGGGGCGTTGATGTCTTTACCGTTCCGGGTAAAGGATACAGCCTACCTGAGCCCATTCAGTTACTTAATGCTGAACAGATATTGAGTCAGCTGGATAGCGGTAGTGTAGCCGTGCTGCCAGTAATTGACTCCACTAATCAGTACCTTCTTGATCGTATCGAAGAGCTTAAATCGGGCGATGCCTGTGTCGCAGAATATCAGCAGGCAGGCCGTGGTCGCCGTGGTCGGAAATGGTTTTCGCCTTTTGGCGCAAACTTATATTTGTCGATGTTCTGGCGTCTGGAACAAGGCCCGGCTGCGGCAATTGGTTTAAGTCTGGTTATCGGTATCGTGATGGCGGAAGTATTACGCAAGCTGGGTGCAGATAAAGTTCGCGTTAAATGGCCTAATGACCTCTATCTACAGGATCGCAAGCTGGCAGGCATTCTTGTGGAGCTGACTGGCAAAACCGGCGATGCAGCGCAAATAGTCATTGGCGCCGGGATCAACATGGCAATGCGTCGTGTTGAAGAGAGTGTCGTTAACCAGGGATGGATCACATTGCAGGAAGCAGGGATCAATCTTGATCGTAATACGTTGGCGGCCATGCTAATACGTAAATTACGCGCGGCGCTGGAACTCTTCGAGCAAGAAGGATTGGCACCTTATCTTTCGCGTTGGGAAAAGCTGGATAATTTTATTAATCGCCCAGTGAAACTTATCATTGGTGATAAAGAAATATTTGGTATTTCACGCGGAATAGACAAACAGGGCGCTTTATTGCTTGAGCAGGACGGAATAATAAAACCCTGGATGGGTGGTGAAATATCCCTACGTAGCGCAGAATAATAAATAAGGGGAGCATTAGCTCCCCTTTAAATTATTTGCGTAATCTGACTTCTTCTACCGCATGATTAGCACTTTTCGTCAGGATTAAACTGGCTCGCTCGCGAGTAGGTAGAATATTTTGCTTTAAGTTCAGCCAGTTGATCTCTTTCCACAACGTCATGGCAGTCTTAATAGCTTCTTCTTTAGTTAATTTCGCGTAGTTATGGAAATAGGAATCCGGGTCTGTAAAAGCCCCTTCGCGGAATTTCAGAAAACGGTTGATATACCACGTCTGAAGTAAGTCTTCCGGTGCATCAACATATATCGAAAAATCGACGAAATCAGAAACAAATACATGATGTGGGTCGTGCGGATAATCCATCCCACTCTGTAGGACATTTAACCCTTCAAGGATTAAAATATCAGGCTGAACAACGGTTTTATCACCATTTGGGATTACATCATAAATAAGATGTGAGTAAACCGGTGCCGTAACGTTTGGTACACCCGATTTGAGATCGGAAACAAACTTCACCAGACGATGCATATCATACGATTCCGGGAAGCCTTTCTTTTTCATCAACCCGCGTTCTTTAAGCACTTTGTTGGGATGAAGAAAACCATCGGTAGTGATCAGTTCAACACGACGATGTTCCGGCCAACGGCTTAATAGTGCCTGTAATACACGGGCGGTTGTACTTTTTCCTACAGCTACACTGCCTGCGATGCTGATAATGTAAGGAATGCGTTGTCCGTTAGTGCCAAGAAACTGTTCCAGAACTGCCTGACGGCGCAGATTCGAGCTTATATAGAAGTTCAGCAAACGCGACAAAGGCAAATAGATCTCGGCAACTTCTTCTAACGAGAGATCTTCATTTATACCTTTGAGACGGGCGATCTCATCTTCCGATAACGTCATCGGTACGGAATCACGCAGAGCTGCCCACTGGTTGCGGTCAAACTGTAGGTAAGGCGTCATTAACGTTTGCTCTTTTATACTCATAAGCATGTTTCTGACGGTCATAGCTCTATCGGCAAAGCGATATTTGCCATGGCGCGTCACAGTTCTGTTGAATGGGTTAATGGGCAGGAGGGTAACACCAGATGGGGAGGAATAATAAGAAAAAATCGCTTCCGGGAAGCTATCGGTGAAAAGCAATGTGACAGATATTCCATCTGATAAAAAGAATGGTGTTTTAACTGGCGCATATTGTTAAGCAGAACAATGCTGAAAAAATGTGCTAATCTGCTCATTGTTCGACTGTTTCTTCATCGAGTTGTTTAAAATATGACCAACAAAACAAATTATGCAATTTTTTAGTTGCATGAGCTCGCATGTCTCCATAGAATGCGCGCTACTTGATGCCGACTTAGCTCAGTAGGTAGAGCAACTGACTTGTAATCAGTAGGTCACCAGTTCGATTCCGGTAGTCGGCACCATCAAGTCCGGTGGGGTTCCCGAGCGGCCAAAGGGAGCAGACTGTAAATCTGCCGTCACAGACTTCGAAGGTTCGAATCCTTCCCCCACCACCAATTTCGGCCACGCGATGGCGTAGCCCGAGACGATAAGTTCGCTTACCGGCTCGAATAAAGAGAGCTTCTCTCGATATTCAGTGCAGAATGAAAATCAGGTAGCCGAGTTCCAGGATGCGGGCATCGTATAATGGCTATTACCTCAGCCTTCCAAGCTGATGATGCGGGTTCGATTCCCGCTGCCCGCTCCAAGATGTGCTGATATAGCTCAGTTGGTAGAGCGCACCCTTGGTAAGGGTGAGGTCGGCAGTTCGAATCTGCCTATCAGCACCACTTCTTTTCTCCTTCCTGTTTTTTCCTTCTGTTTATTGCATTCAACAAGTCGGGCATGTTGCCTGGTTGATGTGGTGATATCACCGATTTATCCGTGTCTTAGAGGGACAATCGATGTCTAAAGAAAAGTTTGAACGTACAAAACCGCACGTTAACGTCGGTACTATCGGCCACGTTGACCATGGTAAAACAACGCTGACCGCTGCAATCACTACCGTACTGGCTAAAACCTACGGCGGTGCTGCTCGCGCATTCGACCAGATCGATAACGCGCCGGAAGAAAAAGCTCGTGGTATCACCATCAACACTTCTCACGTTGAATACGACACCCCGACCCGTCACTACGCACACGTAGACTGCCCGGGGCACGCCGACTATGTTAAAAACATGATCACCGGTGCTGCGCAGATGGACGGCGCGATCCTGGTTGTTGCTGCGACTGATGGCCCGATGCCGCAGACTCGTGAGCACATCCTGCTGGGTCGTCAGGTAGGCGTTCCGTACATCATCGTGTTCCTGAACAAATGCGACATGGTTGATGACGAAGAGCTGCTGGAGCTGGTTGAAATGGAAGTTCGTGAACTTCTGTCTCAGTACGACTTCCCGGGCGACGACACTCCGATCGTTCGTGGTTCTGCTCTGAAAGCGCTGGAAGGCGACGCAGAGTGGGAAGCGAAAATCCTGG
>NZ_PTRG01000027.1:0-4585 GCF_002965765.1 Escherichia sp. MOD1-EC6819
TATCATGTACTGAATGTAATATTGTACTGATAATAATAACCATTTGTTTTTACATGAATGATCAGTGCAGTTTCATAACAAATCAAGAATACAAAAAATAGATGATGACCTTTACTATAGATTTACTTATCACCAATCCTAATCATTATATATTTAAAAGCCCATTTTTAATAATTAACACAATAGTATTTTTATAAATTAATTTTTTCAAAATAAAAACAATCAATTGACCATTAAATAAAGGACGAAAAAATATTTACACCCTAATTCATAAAAATAAATTTGAATTTTATTTATTTCTTAATATATATTCTCCGTAACAAAAACAATAAAGGAGAATAAAAATGAAAAAACAAAACTATTCAACCTTCACAAGTTATCTTTCTAAAACGCACAAAAATGTAGATCTTTATAGATTGTACAACCCACATTTTTCAAGCTTCTGCAAAAGCTACACTTATGACCATGATTTCTATCTTACCTATTTCTCTCGTCATATGATTACGGAGAGAAACATTCTAACTATATTTTCAATTTACGCACACTTCTCTTATGGCATGACCAAGAAAGAAACGATCAAAGATTTCATACTGTTTCTTAAAAATATTAACTCAGTTGTTTTCTGGAAATCATTCTCCTTCCGTGGTTGCAATGTTATTTATTTGGACAAAAAGCGAGAACAAAAAGAAATATCATGGTTTACCTTTTCACGAATCTATGACGAAGTATTAGGAATAAAAGAACATCAATTTAATAACAATATTTATAGAAAAATAGCATAATGGGGGATAAGCAACAATGAAAAAAACTAAATCAATAAGAAAAACAATAAAGATCATTACAACTAAATCCAGGTTACCTAAACGGTTCAAAAGGATACAGTATAGATAATAGAGTTATATTAGAAATATGAATTCAATGTGAAATATCAATAACAGACTCAAGACTATATATCTAAAGCTAAACCGGGTAAGTCTTAAACTATTTTAAGAGACTCTTTTATCCGGTGTTTATTTTTTCACGATTATACACTTGACGTTTTATTATTATCTTTTATATATGGTTCATGACACGATTAAAATTTAGGAATTTATATGCATTATAATCCTCAAAAACAACAGCCTGATTTAACAAAAACATCGAGAAGGGGAAAATTTCATACTGAACGGTTACCAGAGAATGAAATCAGATCATACTGTGTAAGTGTCAGATTAAATGAAAATGAATTATCTATTCTGGAAGAAAAAAGAGGTTCCTATAAAAAAGGAGAATGGCTCAGGATGGCTTCGCTGAATAAACTTCCTTTGGTATTACCAGAGATTAATAAAAGTGCATGGGTAGAGCTTGGTCGCCTTTCACAAGATTTAAATCGCCTGCTGACATACCTCGATGGTAAAAGTCCAGACAGCGATCCAACCCTGACAGAAATGCATGTAATCAAACGGCAGGTGCAGACACTTCGCACTCTTCTACTTCCCTCAACTTTTTGGAGTAATACAAATGAAAGGTATGCAGAAAATCAAGAGAGGTAAGCAATTTACAGGAGTAGTTGTCTATGCACTTGAACCCGCTTCACACCATAAAACTGATCCCAGGGTTATTGGTGGCAATATGGCTGGCAACCATATCGTTGACCTTATTCGCGAGTTTGGACAAACAAAACTTTTACGACCTGATATCAAAAAACCGGTATGGCACAACTCTCTTCGCTTACCGCATGGAGAAAAATTGTCAGAAGCACAATGGGCAACCGTAGCCGACGACTATATGTCCCGTATGGGTTTTAATGATACACATCTTCGTTGCTATGTTCTTCATAATGATGAGGCTGGACAACATATTCACATTATTGCCAGTCGTATCGATATTACTGACGGAAAGTTGTATCTGGGAAAAAATGAGAACCTTGCCAGCACTCGAATTATCAGTGAGCTTGAAAGAATACATGATCTCACAGAAACAGCGACTACTTCAAACCGACGATCTCAGAGCATAAAGAAGCTTTCGCGCAACGAAAAGATGCTCTCTGAACGAACGGCAACTCCCTGCCCAAAAGCCGCTTTGCAAACTTGCATTGATAATGTGTTAGCCAATCGCCCAGATTTGTTATCGTTCATTCAGCAACTGGAACAAGTGGGTGTAACCTGCCAGCCCAACATTGCTTCGACGGGCAAAATGAATGGTTTTTCATTTGAATTTCAGGGGATTGCCTTCAAGGCTTCGCAGCTTGGGAAAAGGTATGCCTGGTCAAATATTCAGACACTTATTGATTACTCGCCTGGACATGTAAAACTACTTAATACAAGATCTAAATTTGCTCCAGCTCCTTGTAAACAGCCAGAAGCACAACATCCCAGCAGAGAAACTATTCTCGATAAACTACTACAACTCGACGAGCAAGTCAGAAATGAAAGGGAGAATGAACTTGCCCAAACCATCCAGTTGAACCAAAAACTACGCTTTACGGCCCATCAGATATCCAGACAACACCAATCCCACTTCCAGATGTGGCTTCCATTTCTTAGCAGGCTCATACAACTGCTCAGACAGTTGGATAGTTCTCTGTTGTATGCGACCGCTCGTCCCTTTAGACAAATTTATCATCTTCACTTACTTGCACACAACCCTGAGTCTTTTGATAAACAGCTTTCAGAACAATCAGTTAGGAAAATTCACAGCTACAAGCCACACCACCTTTAGTTCACAAATGTAATTTAGTCAATAAATTATTGATCGTTTATACAGATCATTATTTTGATTATGATAGTTAAAATCTATCACATGATAATCATCGATCGGTACAAGCAATTTTACTAAAGAGAATTATTCATCGAGAATGGTCAAAAAGACATCAACTTAATTTAGGCCACGGAGTCACAATGAGTAACCAGACAGTTCGATTCCCCTTCTGCTTTAAGGAAAGTCCCCACGGTGTAAAAATATGCCTTGGATGCCATGCAAAAGTGGTCTATGGCGAAAGCCCGGTCATAGTGGCATTTCTATTTCAATTCGTGGCGTTCGGTCTCGCATGGTTAGCATTTTCATTGACCGGAAACACTCCAGTCTCAGTCATTACGTTTTTCGTAAGCTGTATTGTTCTTATATGTATACTTAAAAAAATCTATGCAGACAGGGTTCTGTTTATTCAATAAAATAAATCCCACAATAAGTTAAATTTCAGCAAATTCTTCATTCAGGCAGGAGCTTGGATAACCAACTCCTGCTTTTCTTACCCGCTAATTAATTTGAACTGAAAGTTCCGCATAACTGTTATTCCCGTATTCTCACAGTCTTTTTCTGCCACCCACAGGTGGTGGTATAAAATCCAACGAATGAGAAATACTTTTCCTTTCATATTGCGCCAGTAAATCTGCATAGAGTTGTTCAACCTCCATGAGGTTAGCGGAAATGTAATCCACAAGCCCGTTCAAGCAATGAAGCATTGTATGACTATTGTTGAGCTTTGTTAGCACATTAGCCTTGAGTGAAGAAACTACACCTGTGAACATCTGCATAATATTATCCACATGAAAACACGAGTTGCAGTATTGCTTACTTGAGTAATAATATTTAAGATGATATCCGACGAAAAGCACATACAGCTTTCGGTAAAAAACAGCATTAATAGTATGATCACGATGCTGAGTGATATATTTATCAATCAACTTGATAAATTTTTCTTCCTGAGAAAGAGTAATATTATTGCACATGGCTTGATCCTTTTTTAGTTTTATAATCAAGTACTATCATGCCAACATAAAAAATCAACACCTAAAACAAAATATTTTTATTTCATTACTCATGAGAAATAATTTTATCTCGCTTCTGGAAAACAAAAGAATGATACATATAAATAAAAAAACAATGCTCCTTTAATCGAATTTAAAAAAACCTTCTACGGATATTTATAACAAAGTGCTTCGCACTGACTTACGCCCCATAAACTGATACGAAGATATTGGTTTATACTTCTCTAGGGACTTTCTTGCAGCACCGCTGAGTGCACAAAGCACTCACTCGCTGAAGTAGAAAAAATTTTCCAGAGGTTTTCGGCGAAAGCCGGTTTTTATAATCATGTAATACAATGATTTTCAGTTATTCTGATATCTAAGCTCTTCTGCGACAACCTTGCTCATTCATTTAACTCCAGATATCTGTATATAGCGTAATTATTTACATTTAGTCCCCAAAAAAAATAATGATGACCGAAGTCCAATGGCGCAACACTGAAGTTGCGCAGACTTCATTACACTTATACACAAAACATAAGGGATATATTCGATATTGAATTAAGCAAGACAATATGGCAGATCCAATTAGTATTGTAATGCTATGGTTTCTTATTTCTTTATTTATCTTTTATCTTGCGAAAGACAAATAAAATAAAACTAAGTAAATCATAGCATTACATCAGATGAGCGGTCATGACTTCCATGAAGTAAATTTATTTATTTTATAACCTGAAATATTAAATCTACCACCTATAGTATTTAATTTAATACACCATATATCAATATAGATAAAATAATTTGTGTTTTTATGAATAAAAATTTGACAATTAAATAAAATATGCAATATATATTAT
>NZ_PTRG01000028.1:0-3407 GCF_002965765.1 Escherichia sp. MOD1-EC6819
TTCTCCTTATTTATGTAAGGAGTATTTGATTATATATAAGCTGTGAAAAACAGTTTTGAGTAATAAGGAATTACTCAATTATTGAATATATAGTGCGAATTATTTAGTGCAAAAAACAACGTTATGTGATCTTTCCCTGGGGCTGCCCCCCCTTAATCACCGCTCACCACAAGCAACTAATCACGGTAGTTAATCATGGCTGAACACGATATTACGCCAGAAGTCACCATTTCCAAAACACAGCGCCAGTATCAGGTAGGTTATGTCAGCGCCCGCCACCAGAACAGTAAAACAGGCATGACCACCTATTATTCACGACACCCCAGCCTGCACCTTAAAGGCGACTGGCTCGCTGAGGCGGGATTTGATACCGGGACGGGTGTCACCGTGAAGATCTCGGAGGGGTGCCTGATCCTGATTGCAGAGCGCGACGAGGTGCAGGAACTGAGGAAGGAACTTTATCAGGTTAAACAGGCGGTTAAGGGAATGAAGAGCGGGATATCCGGCGTATTACGCGAGGTATAAAAATAAAAGCCGGGAAGATTTTATAACCTTCCCGGCTTTTTTAAAAATTAAAAATAGATTTCAAGCATTCTTCTATTTCATCTATTTCTTTTTCATCTATTATAATATTAACTGCTTTAGACTTATCCCAGTAAAAAACATTTTCATCAAGAAGTGTTAATGTCAATATATTATCATCAATTGTATATTTCGCCTTTTTAGTTCTAAAACCATAGATCTGGTCATCTGCTTCTATGTAAATAGAATCAGGTTCCCCTTCTAGCTCATCACGACATAACCCTATGTTATGTGGGATGATGCTGTCATCATAATTAAATACAAAACCTAATGAAAAATAACCATCATCGCTATCTTCATTATCAATATCCGTCCTGATAGATATATATATATTATTCATTTCATTTCACATCCTTTAAATCCTTTCCCACCTTTACGAATAGGATGCAAATCATTGCCTTTAAATCTATAAGTGAGGCCAGTAGATTTCTCATGAACAGTAAAGTCTTCGAGCCCCAAATGCTGGGCCATATTTTTTAGGCTACGTTTGCAGAAGTCACATACAGGAAGACCTTCAACAGTTAATACGCCTTTCCCTCCTCGCATACCTTTATCATGAGCCTTCATCATGGCATCAATCTCTGCATGCATAGAATATCTGTCATTATTTGGATATCCCAATCCTGGAAGGGTTTTACCACCGCCTCTAGGTGTACGTTCTGTAGGATTCGAGCCGGTAAAAATCTCACCATTCATTTCGAATGTAACATCTACCGTAGCTAATCCAAGCGGATCGATCCACCCCAGCGGATTCGGTGCATACTGATAGAGATTTAGCCCTCCCGCCAGCCCTATCGGGTCATCGGAACGATCCGGTGCAGGTCACACTTTTTAACACGCTACCGCCCGCGCCGTTTCTGGCTTCCCGGCTATCACCTTTTACTTATTTAACAGCATGTTAACCCAACTTTCCCGACGCGCGTTTTCACGCCCGCTCACCATAGCACCACCACCACCGCCTGTCATTCCGCTTTCCACTAAGTCCGTTTCCGGCACCCCGTGACGGGGGGCCGCCAGGACGCCTCCGGCGGCATGGCGGGGCCACGGCGCGGGGTCTGCGGGTGCGGGCGGCAGAGAGTCCGCAAGCGACGGAACGGCGCTCTGTGGCACCGCTGCCTGACCGGGGGTTGCCTTTGCATGACCACACCTGACCGGGGCGGGCAGCGGTGGCTTGCGAGGCGGGAACGAGTGACGCGCGGCCTTTTTGCGCGGCACGAGCCGCCGCAGCCAGACGACGCCGGGCGGGCATAAAGCCCTTACAAGCGGAGGCCGCCAGGCCGACAACCTCTTACAGCAGGCTGGCCCACGATGACGGGGCCGGACCGGACCACCGGAGCCGCCAGGGATGGCGGCGACTGCGGGGCCACAGAACGGCACCACTGCCAACAGCAGAGCGAAGCTTTGCGCTGCACGGACTGCGGGGCTGAACGCGGGGGCGCCAGACATAATGCGGATTGTGCGAACACGAGCCGCGCGCAGCGGGTCGGGTTCGCCGTCATTGCCACCCGGCGAGAGTGCGCATAATCCCCCGCATTATGTTGAATGACGTTTGCCCCGTGCGCGTGGCCGCATGGGACACGCCTGCCTCCACGGGGCGAACGGCATTTACCCCCGCGCACTCCGCTGGCAGGGGGCAGTCAACCGCCAGGGAAGGCGGGTGTCTGCCCTGCACCTCACCCCACGGCCTCACAGGGATCGCCCGCTAACTTTTCAGGCTGTCCGGCGATGATCACGCTTCCGGCCTGCATCAGCGTCTCCGGCTGCGTTTCCTGCTGACCAGCGCCCGCTCCATCTCTGCGTGATTACGCTCACGCCGCGTCTGCGGCTCTGCCGCCACCTGCGGGCCACGTCGTTCCTGCCATGTCTCGTCCTGCTCTTCCGGGTGCGTCAGCGCGTGAACTTCCTGTAAGTGACCGATGGCTACCCGCGTATAGATCTGCGTCGTCTCCAGCTTCTCATGGCCGAGGATCGCCTGGATATGCCGCGTGTCCGCGCCGTTGTCCAGCATCTGCGTCGCCATCGAGTGCCGGAAGATGTGACACGCCCCCGGCTTGTTGATACGTGCTTTCTCCCGGATGGTTTCCCCGCCGATCTGCGTCAGCGTTCCCCGGCTCAGTCCCTTACCGTGGTACGTCACGAACAGGTGACCGCTGTCGGCGCGTTGCGTCAGGTGAGGCCGCACATCGCGCAGATAGCGCATCACCCACTCCAGCGCCACATGGCCCACCGGAACAACCCGGTCTTTCTTCCCCTTGCCCAGGCGCACGTTCACCACGCCCCGCGTGAAGTCCACGTCACATAACATCAGGTTCGCCACCTCCATGCGCCTGATCCCGGTACTCCATAACACCTCCAGGATCGCCCGGTTACGCAGGCCCAGCGGCTTCTCCGTGTCCAGACTGCCCAGCACCTGCCGCGTCTCCTGCTCGCTGAACACCTGCGCCGGAAGCCGTTTCTCCTCCTTTGGCAGTGTCAGCATCTCCGCCGGACTGTAGAGGATGACGTGGCGTTTCAGCAGCCAGCGGTAGAAGTTCTTCACTGCGCTTAAGCGGTTAAGCTGCCCACCCACCGCCAGCGTGTTACCGTCGGCCTTGCGGTAACTGCGTAAGTGGCGCTGGTACGCTTCCAGCACGGCCAGGCTTATCTGCGGCGCGTACAGCAGGCCGCGCTCCTCGCACCACGTCACGAACGGTAACAGCCGTTCGCGGTAGCCTTCCACGCTGCGCGCGCTGTAGCCTGCGGCTTCCAGGCTTTCCAGCCAGGCGAGCATATGCCGGCGCTGTGTCGTGTGTTCGTTCTGGCGGCTGAGATAAAGGGCTTCCGGC
>NZ_PTRG01000029.1:0-3262 GCF_002965765.1 Escherichia sp. MOD1-EC6819
GCGACAACATCAAAATGGTTGTTACCCTGATCCACCCGATCGCGATGGACGACGGTCTGCGTTTCGCAATCCGTGAAGGCGGCCGTACCGTTGGCGCGGGCGTTGTAGCTAAAGTTCTGAGCTAATTACTCGTTAATTAGTTTTGAATTGAAAAGGGCGCTTCGGCGCCCTTTTTGCATATGAAAGCTGGGACGCGAATATTCGTAATTTTATCTGTGCTAAATATCTAATTCATAAATATTACTAGATACACATATTTTTAATGCGAATATATTAAATTTAATAAAACTTTATTTATTCAGGCTTTTTTCTGATTTTTATTTCTTTGTTTTATTCTATGTTGAAGCGTTCCATTAAAAAGTAAATAATTTCATTGAAGGACTTAATGTCTTGAAGTATTTTTTAATACGTCAAAAGGGATAATAATGAAATTAAATACATTTACCAAATCAATGATTGGTATGGGGTTGATTTGCTCCTCTTTACCAGCATTTGCTTTGGAAGCATGGAATAACCAACAAGGTGGAAGTAAATATCAGGTTATTTTCGATGGTAAGGTTTATGAAAATGCCTGGTGGGTTTCTTCTACAAATTGCCCCGGTAAAGCGAAAGCAAATGATGCAACTAACCCGTGGCGTTTAAAGCGTACGGCAACGGCTGCTGAAATTAGCCAGTTTGGCAATACGCTTTCCTGCGAAAAGAGCAGTAGCTCATCTTCTTCAACTTCAAATACGCCTGCATCCAATACGCCAACTAATGGTGGTTCAACTACACCAGCACAAGGTACTGTTCCATCAAATTCATCTGTAGTTGCCTGGAATAAACAGCAGGGCGGTCAGACCTGGTATGTCGTCTTTAATGGCGCGGTATATAAAAATGCCTGGTGGGTAGCCTCTTCTAACTGTCCGGGCGATGCGAAAGGCAATGATGCCAGCAATCCATGGCGTTATGTCCGTGCCGCTACGGCAACGGAAATCACGCAAACCAGTAATCCACAGTCCTGTACTTCAGCACCACAGCCTGCACCGGACGTTAAACCGGCTCCTGATGTTCAGCCAGCCCCAGCTGATAAGTCAAACGACAACTATGCTGTCGTAGCCTGGAAAGGTCAGGAAGGTTCTTCTACATGGTACGTTATCTACAACGGCGGCATTTATAAGAACGCCTGGTGGGTAGGCGCGGCAAATTGCCCAGGCGATGCGAAAGAAAACGACGCCAGCAATCCATGGCGCTATGTTCGTGCGGCAACGGCAACAGAAATCACTCAGTATGGCAATCCAGGCTCCTGCTCTGTTAAGCCGGACAATGGTGGTGCTGTGACTCCGGTTGATCCGGCGCCGGTAACACCAGATACTCCGGTTACCCCAACTCCGGATAACAACGAGCCATCAACACCAGCGGATAGCAGTAACGATTACTCATTACAGGCATGGAGTGGTCAGGAAGGTAGCGAAATTTACCATGTTATCTTCAATGGTAATGTCTATCAGAATGCCTGGTGGGTTGGTTCTAAAGATTGCCCGCGTGGCACCAGCGCTGAGAACTCCAATAACCCATGGCGTCTCGTGCGTACAGCTACCGCTGCGGAAATGAGTCAGTACGGTAACCCGACTACCTGTGAAATTGATAACGGCGGCGTTATCGTTGCAGATGGCTTCCAGGCCAGTAAAGCGTACAGTGCGAACAGCATTGTAGATTATAACGATGCGCATTATAAAACGTCAGTGGATCAGGACGCGTGGGGCTTTGTTCCTGGCGGCGATAACCCGTGGAAGAAATACGAATCGGCAAAAGCGTGGTCTGCATCGACAGTCTACGTGAAAGGCGATCGTGTGGTGGTTGATGGTCAGGCATATGAAGCCTTGTTCTGGACACAAAATGATAACCCTGCGCTGGTTGCGAACCAGAACGCCACCGGTAGCAATAGCCGCCCGTGGAAGCCATTGGGTAAAGCACAGAGCTATAGCAGCGACGAGCTGAAAAATGCGCCAGAGTTTAATCCAGCGACGCTTTATGCCAGCGATACGCTGATTCGCTTCAATGGCGTGAACTATATTTCTCAAAGTAAAGTGCAGAAGGTTTCACCATCTGACAGCAACCCGTGGCGTGTCTTTGTTGACTGGACCGGAACCAAAGAGCGCGTAGGTACGCCGAAGAAAGCGTGGCCGAAACACGTATATGCACCGTATGTCGACTTTACGCTGAATACAATCCCGGATCTGGCTGCGCTGGCTAAGAATCATAACGTCAACCACTTCACGCTGGCGTTTGTGGTGAGTAAAGATGTGAACACCTGTCTGCCGACATGGGGTACTGCTTACGGTATGCAGAATTACGCTCAGTACAGCAAAATTAAAGCTCTGCGTGAAGCAGGCGGCGATGTGATGCTGTCTATCGGTGGTGCTAATAACGCTCCGCTGGCGGCTTCCTGTAAGAACGTTGACGATCTGATGCAGCATTATTATGACATCGTTGATAACCTGAATCTCAGAGTCCTGGACTTCGATATCGAAGGCACCTGGGTTGCGGATCAGGCATCTATTGAACGTCGTAACCTTGCCGTGAAGAAGGTACAGGATAAATGGAAGTCAGAAGGCAAAGATATTGCTATCTGGTACACCTTGCCAATTCTGCCGACTGGCTTGACGCCGGAAGGGATGAACGTCCTGAGCGATGCCAAAGCGAAAGGTGTTGAGCTGGCGGGTGTGAACGTGATGACGATGGACTACGGTAACGCAATTTGTCAGTCTGCAAATACCGAAGGCCAGAACATCCACGGTAAGTGTGCAACGTCGGCGATTGCCAACCTGCATTCACAATTGAAAGGCCTCCATCCCAACAAGAGCGATGCAGAAATTGACGCCATGATGGGCACCACGCCGATGGTTGGCGTGAACGACGTTCAGGGTGAAGTTTTCTATCTCTCTGATGCTCGTCTGGTCATGCAGGATGCGCAAACTCGCAACCTCGGCATGGTAGGTATCTGGTCAATCGCGCGTGATCTGCCGGGCGGCACTAACCTGTCTCCGGAATTCCACGGTCTGACTAAAGAACAAGCTCCGAAGTACGCATTCAGTGCGATCTTCGCGCCGTTTACTAAGCAGTAAATTTGCTGGCGATACTTTCTGGTATCGCCGCATTTTTTGTCAATGGGCTACATTTTTGTAGCCCATTATTTTTATTCATATTTCTATTTTTTGATTAAAAAAGAGTCTTTTCATAATTGAAATAAGAACTATTTTCATTTATTTTTGAAGAAAGT